>SVRJ01000003.1 GCA_015064885.1 Oscillospiraceae bacterium | reverse complement strand
TTACAGCACCGATGACCGAGACGGGAACACCGTTTATGCACGTTTACGGCAACCACGACTATGACGTTGACCTTCCCGCCGAAGAGCAGTCGGACATATACGAAAGCTACCCAACGTGTGTTTCGGGACGTTCTCCGAAAGGGGTTCCCGGTGTGTCGAATTATGCGCTCCCGATACTTGCACATGATTCGGACAGCATAAAATACTGTATATATGCTTTTGATACTCACCATAAAAATGCCGAGCTTCGCTCGGGCGTAAGCACAGAATCTCTGCTTTTGCCTAACAAATACAAGCCGATGCGAAAATGGGATATCATCCGATTCGAGCAGCAGATGTGGTACTGGAATCTCTCGAAGGCACTTGAAGAAAAAGAGGGAAGAACGGTCAGGGGAATGGCAGTTATGCACGTTGTTCCGCATGAGGCCGCACTTACCATGAAGAACCCCGAGGAGACAGGCCTCAAGGGGGCTGCTGATGAGACGCTTCAGTGCGGAGTTCTCAATTCGGGATTTTTTGCAACAGTTCTTCAAAGAGGTGACATAGACGTTATTGCGGCAGGACATTCACACGAGGATACTATCGATGCCGTGTACGGAGGTGTGCGCTTCTGCCTTGACGGCTGTGCCGGATTTTCACCGTACGGTATAGACGAGATACGCGGAGGACGCGTTTTTGAGATATCCGAGGACGGAAGCCACGAGACGTATATGGTCGCATACAGCGATATTACGGATATCGCCTCTGTCTGAAAATAAAAAAATATCCCGTAAGGAGCTTCCATACGGGATATTTATTCTTTATAAGAGTTATGCTCTGCCGAGATACTCGCCTGTACGAGTGTCTATCTGAAGAACTTCACCAACCTCGATAAAGAGCGGAACCTTGATAACTGCGCCTGTTTCGAGTGTTGCGGGCTTGAGAGCGTTTGTAGCTGTGTTGCCTGCAAAGCCGGGATCTGTCTCTGTAACTGTCAGCTCAACGAATGTGGGAGGCTCAACTCCGAATACGTTGCCCTTGTAGGAAATGATCTTGCACATCATCTCTTCCTTTACAAACTTGAAGTTTTCGCCAACGAGAGAGTGGTCAACGAGTACTTCGTCCCATGTTTCGGTGTCCATGAAGTGATAAAGGTCACCGTCATCGTAGGAGTACTGCATTTCCTTTCTGTCGATGTATGCATTTTCAAATTTGTCTGTAGGGCTGAATGTCTTTTCGATAACAGCGCCTGTGATAACGTTCTTAAGCTTTGTGCGGACGAAAGCAGCTCCCTTACCGGGCTTAACGTGCTGGAATTCGATAACCTGCATTACGTTGCCTTCCATCTCAAATGTGATTCCGTTTTTGAAATCGCCTGCTACTACCATATTATTATACCTCCGTTGCAGTGTCGTAAAATAAATACACAATATTATACAATATTTTGAGAAAAAAATCAATAGCAAAGCGACGCAAAATATGTGCGGCGTGATAATTTATAATTAATAAACTGTAAAATTTACGATTTTGCTTGACAAACGCGCATATTTATATTATAATATAACAAATACCCTATAGTATAAGGCGCAGTATGTTCTGCACCGGGAAGGTTAAGTATGCTGAAAAGTATGACAGGCTTTGGCAGAGGTGAGGGAAGTGCCGGCGGTTGCTGTGTTGTATGTGAGATAAAGACCGTAAACAGCAAGTATCTCGATATCAACGCCAAGCTCCCGAAAAGCTATTCTGCCTTTGAAAGCAAGATAAAGGACGTGCTCTCGGATTCGGGCGTGTTCCGCGGAAAGACGGATATCTGGTTTGAAATAAGATACGGTGACGGCTCGTCGAAAACGGTAAGCGCGGACGTTTCATTGGCAAAGCAATATCTTGAGGCTATGCAGCTTCTTTCACGCGAGCTGAAGCTCAAGGACAAGGTCACGCTTAAGGACGTTGTCTCAAGACCTGACGTGCTGTGCGTGGTCGAAAAGGACCTTCCCGAGGAGGATTTCTTCGCTGCTGCCGAGCAGGCACTTCGCAATGCGGCGTCTCAGCTCGTTTCAATGCGCGAGGCTGAGGGTGCAAAGCTCTATCGCGACGTCAGTGCAAGAATAGATACCTGCAACAGGCTCACCGAGGAGATCGAAGAGCTCAGCGAGCAGTCCAAGAACGGATATTACTCTCGTCTTGAGGAAAGACTCCGCACTGTTCTCGATGATAACAGAGTAACTCCGGATGAGTCGAGAATACTTACCGAGTGCGCCATATTTGCGGACAAGGTCTCTGTTGATGAAGAGACGGTGCGCCTCAAGTCACATAGCGAGGCGTTCAAGGCACTTATGCTTGAGGATGCGTGCGGACGCAGGCTGGATTTTCTTGTTCAGGAGATGAACAGAGAAGCGAATACTATAGGCTCCAAATGCTCTGATTCGGGCATCGCACACAAGATAGTAGCTCTCAAAAACGAGATAGAAAAAATCAGAGAGCAGATACAGAACATAGAGTAAAGCGGGGGATAGGCAAATGAAATTTATTAACATCGGTTTTGGCAACATGGTGTGTGCAGACAGAGTAGTAGCGATAGTATCACCCGATTCTGCACCGATAAAAAGGCTTATTCAGGATGCGAGAGAGGCGGGAAGAGTTATCGACGTTTCATGCGGAAGACGCACGAGAGCGGTAGTTCTTACAGACAGCGAGCACGTTATTCTTTCCGCAATACAGACAGAAACGGTCGCTAACAGACTCAGCGATAACGCGGATGCAAGCTACGATGACGATATCGAGGAAGAGGAGGAAGCGTGATATGCAGGAAAAGGGGCTTATAATCGTTCTTTCGGGACCTGCGGGCAGTGGAAAAAGCACGGTGAGAAAGCTTGTCGACAGCGCACAGCATTTTGACTTTTCGGTCTCGGCTACCACAAGAGAACTCCGTCCGGGCGAGGTCGACGGTGTAGACTACGTAAAATACTCGGTAGAATATTTTAAAAAGCTTATTGCGGAGGGTAATCTTCTCGAGTATACCGAATACTGCGGAAATTATTACGGAACCCCGAAGCTCCCCGTCTTTGAGAGCATAGAGAAGGGAAATGACATAATCCTCGAGATAGAAGTTGAGGGTGCAAAGCAGATAAAGAAAAATTATCCCGATGCGGTCCTTATTATGCTTCTGCCACCCGATTTCAAAACACAGGAATCGAGACTTCGCGGCAGAGGAACAGAGACAGAAGACAAGATAATCAAGCGCCTTACAAGAACGGCATACGAGCTTGACGACGTACAGATATATGATTACGTCATATATAATTACGACAACGGCACTCAGGCGTCTGCAGAGGATTTCCTCGCTATAGTAAGAGCAGAAAAATGCGCAAGACGCCGTCTCGGAAACATAAAAGACAATTATTATCATAACAAATGAATACTATTTCAAAAGATATAAGGAGTTAATCAATGTACGATTCTAACGAAAACATCAAAGAAGAAAAGGGAATGCTTTATCCCACGATCGACGAGCTTACACAGGGTAAGTTTAACCGTTACCAGCTTACAATAGGCGCGGCAAGAGGCGCGAGAATGCTTACAAACGAGTACGTTAAGCAGCGTGTAGTAGCCGAAAAGACACAGTCTATACAGAAGGAAGCAGGTAACAAGGAAGGCGAAAAGCCGATCTCTGCTATGGTAGACCCCGAGTACAGAGACGAAAAGGCTGTAAAGCTCTCAATAAAGAGGATCTGCGACGGTGAGTTTAAGCTCGTTGAAAGAGAAAACGGCGAGATCACAGACATAGACGAGGAATTTAATAAGGAGCCCGCGGCTGAGCTTGCAAAGCTTCAGAAGCAGAGAGAACTTCTCCGTATGGAAAAGGAGGATGACTTCGGCGACGATCTCGACGCAGCTTCCGATGACTCCGAGGATGAAGACCTTGTTTCCGATGAGGAAGAGATCGAAGAAAAGGCAGAGGGATCCGAAGAGTAAGACCTCGGCTGATAAAATGAAAACGCTGTACGGAGGTATGAGACTATGCATGATACACTTCTTGAAAAGACAACAGAATACTGCCCGTACAAGTATGCAAGCGTCAGATTGCTTGACTCTCCCTATCACGTGGATAAGCTCTATGAATACCGCATACCCGATTCCTGCCGTGCGTTTATAAAAAGAGGCAGCTTCGTTATCCTTCCTTACGGAAACGGAAACAGAAGAATAATCGGTGTGGTGATAGGCTTTTCCGACAGTGTTAAGTATGATGTGTCACGCATAAAGATGATAGACGGACTTGCCTCAAAAAAGCTGTCGCTCGACGAGAATACTCTTGCACTTTGCGACTTTATGAAAAAAAGATATCTCTGCACCTTTGGTGACGCCGTAAAGCTGATGCTCTCTCCCGGTGCGCTCGGAAAGCTCCGCGAGAGCTATGCTATAACTCCCGAGGGAGAAGAAGCGGATATAAATGCGAGCAGTGTAGTAAATTTCGAAATGCTCAGCTATATCAAGACCCGCGGAACGGTGACAAAGGATGAGCTCAATATGGCGTTTCCGAGAATGTCAAAGCAGAGTATAGACAAGCTGGCGGAAAAGGGATATATCGTAAGATGCCTTGACGTAAGTGAAAAGAAGGACGCAAGCCTTCCCTTTATTTCTCTCGATATTCCGCTCGAAAGAGCGTACGATATCGCCGACGGAAAGGACAAGGATATAAAGCTCAGGACCGAAAAACAGCGCGAGGTCGTCAGATTTATAGCTGACAACGGGGAGACCGAGCTCGGAGCTCTGTGCGAGAGCACGGGCGTGCAGAGGAGTACGGTGAAAACTCTTCTTGACAAAAACATTCTCTTACGCAATGACAGAGTGGTTCGCAGAGACCTTGCGTTTATGTCCTCGGTCGCAAATGAGAATACCGAGAAAAAAAGCATCACGCTCAACGCATCGCAAGCCAAGGCATACGACAAGCTCGAATCGCTTTATAAGTCGGGAAAGCCTGCGGTTTCCCTTCTTTACGGAGTTACCGGAAGCGGAAAGACGAGTGTTATGCTCGCTATGATAGACAGAGTGCTTTCGGGCGGAAAGCAGGTCATCGTTCTTATTCCGGAGATAGCACTGACTCCTCAGACCTTTTCCATATTTTCATCAAGATACGGAAAAAGGATAGCGCTTGTCCATTCGGGGCTTTCGCAGGGAGAAAGGTATGACGCTTATATGCGTATAAAGAGCGGTGAGGCGTCGGTGGTCATAGGAACCAGAAGCGCAGTGTTTTCACCCGTGACAAACCTCGGTATGATAATTATAGACGAGGAGCACGAGCACACTTATAAGTCGGACGTTACACCGAGATACCACGCGAGGGATATTGCAAAGTTCAGATGCTATTCATCAAATGCTCTTCTTGTGCTTGCAAGCGCAACTCCCGAGCTTGAAAGCTATTATAACGCTCAGATAGGCAGATATACACTCACAGAGCTTGGAGAGAGATACGGCAATGCAGTTCTTCCCGAGATCGAGATAGTGAATATGCGCAAGGAAAAAAGCACCTCCTCGATAAATCCGATAAGCGAGCACCTTATAGGAAGAATGGAAGAGGCGCTGAGTCGAAAAGAACAGATAATCATTTTCATTAACCGAAGAGGATTTAATAATTATGTCGTATGTGCGGAATGCGGAAGTGTAAGAAAGTGTCCTAACTGTGATGTCTCTCTTACGTATCACGTAAAGCGCAACGATTACGGTCAGGGTGACCTTCGCTGTCATATGTGCGGATATACCGCAAGCGGTGAGTTCAAGTGCCCCGAGTGCGGAAGTACAAGATCGGTCAAGTTTGGATACGGCACACAACGCGTGGAAAAGGAGATCGGAGATATCTTTCCGAACGCAAGCGTTATACGCATGGATCAGGACACGATAGAAAATAAAAGCACCTATTTTGAGATGCTCAATTCCTTCAAGCGTCACGAGGCGGATATATTGCTGGGCACAAGCATGATAACGAAGGGGCACGATTTTCCGAACGTTACCCTTGTAGGCGTTCTTATGGCGGACGGTTCTCTTGCAATAGATGATTACCGTGCGGGAGAGCGCACGTACGATCTTATAACTCAGGTCATAGGAAGAGCGGGTCGAGGAAGCAAGAAGGGAATTGCTGTTATACAGGCAATGAACCCCGAGAATGAGATAATACGTCTTGCGTGCGACCAGAATTATCCCGAGTTTTATAAAAGTGAAATGAAATACAGGGAGGCTGCTAATTTCCCACCCTTCTGCGATATCGTGCTTATCGATTTTACAAGCGAGAAGGAAAGCATACTCAGAGACTATTGTACACGTGTACGCGCGCGTACAGAGGAGCTTATAAAAAAGGATTTTGCGGATATTCCCCTTATAGTATACGGTCCGTGCGAGGCTCCCGTTTACAAGACCGACGGAAAATACCGTATGCGCATAATAATAAAATGTAAGCTGAACAATGACAGCAGAGCGCTTTTTGACATATTACTTACAGAGCACAGCGCTCTTACACTTCCTTCGAAGCCGACAATGACGGTAAATATGGCACCGTCGTCGCTTTGAGACAATTAAAAGGAGTATAAAATGGCACAGAGAAAAATAGTTAAGCTTGAGGACGGAAGCGAGATACTTCGCTCGGTATGCCGTCCGGTTGAAAAAATAACTCCGAGAATACTTCAACTTCTTGACGATATGGTAGAAACCATGAGAGAAGCAAACGGTTGTGGACTTGCCGCTCCTCAGGTAGGTATCCTTCGACGCATTTGCGTGGTTGAGACACAGCCGGGTGAGGTGATCGAGCTTATCAATCCCGAAATAATCTCTCGTACCGGTGAGCAGAGAGAGCCGGAGGGCTGCCTTTCTCTTCCCGGAAGAAGCGGAGTTACAAAGAGACCTATGACTGTTACAGTCAGGGCAATGAACAGAGAAGGAAAGATCTTTACAGTGTCCGGAAGCGGACTCAAGGCGCGTGCATTCTGCCATGAGATAGACCATCTTGACGGAGTTCTCTTTACGGACAATGCGCTTGACGTATACAGTGACGCCGAATAAGGAGAAAAAATGAGAGTAGTTTTTATGGGCACGCCCGATTTTGCCGTTTCTTCACTTAAAGCACTTTGTGAGAACGGCTATACACCGATAGCCGTAATAAGTCAGACGGATAAGCCGAAGGGCAGAGGAAACAAGCTTGCTCCCACGCCCGTGAAGGCGTATGCCGAATCTTTGGGTATCCCCGTATACCAGCCGAAGACTCTCAGAGACGAGGCGTTTGCAGAGCTCCTCGCAGAGCTTGATCCGGATATAATAGCGGTTGCGGCTTACGGAAAGATACTCCCCGCCAACGTCCTCTCTTATCCGAGATACGGATGCATATGCGTTCACGGCTCGCTCCTTCCGAAATACAGAGGTGCCGCCCCTATGCAGAGAGCGATAATCGACGGAGAAAGCAAGACCGGTATCACCACCATGCTTATGGATGACGGAATAGATACGGGAGACATGCTTCTCAAAAAAGAGGTCGACATACTTCCGGATGACGATTTTGAGATCATACACGATAAGCTCGCCGCATGCGGAGCCGAGCTTCTTATAAAAACGATAGAAGGACTTGTACGCGGTGATATAATTCCCGTAAAACAACCCGAAGAGGGTGCGTGCTACGCATCAAAGATAGAAAAGAGCGAGCTTTTCACAGACTTTTCCGGCAGCGCAAGCGATATTCATAATAAGATAAGGGGACTTTCTCCTATCCCGCTTGCATATACAAAGAATGCAAAGGGTGAAAGAATAAAGCTTGTTCGCTCAAGTGTTGTCAGCACAAATGCCGGTTCTTATGCGGAAGGAGAGGTAATTGCTCTTTCGGATAAGGGAGAGGGAAGAATAGACGTAGCCTGCCGAGAGGGTATTCTCGGTATAATCACTCTCGTTCCCGAGGGAAAGGGAAGAATGAGTGCGGCTGAATACGTCAGAGGAAGAAAGATATCTGTAGGAGATGTCCTCGGCAAGGAATGATAGCACCGAGTAATTATTACCTGTTTAAGTTTTGACCTTTTCTGATAATATTAAATCGTGATATTAATGATATTACTTGACAGGAGATTTTAACGTGTTTGAATATTATTTTATTTATTTTATAGTTCCGATCTTGATCACTCTGTGGGCACAGACGAGCGTCAGAAGTGCGTATGAAAAATACTCGCGCGTTCGCTCGGAAAGAGGTCTTACCGGATATGATACGGCAAGGCGGATCCTCGATTCCAACGGTCTCTCGTAGGTTGCGATAGAGTGTATCCCGGGAAGGATGACAGACCATTACGACCCGAGAGCAAACGTTATAAGGCTTTCTGAGGGCGTGTATTCTTCGAGCAGTATCGCTGCCTGCGGAATTGCGGCTCACGAGGCGGGACACGCTCTTCAGTACGCGCAGGAATACGGACCGATAAAGCTCCGTACCGCGGTCATAAAAAGCGCAAATATAGGTTCTCAGATCGCTATGCCTCTTTTTATACTCGGACTTATCCTTGCTCTCCCCGGACTTTGTTACGTGGGAATAATTGCGTTTTCCGCAGCGGTCCTCTTTCAGCTTATAACACTTCCCGTAGAATTTAATGCAAGCAGACGTGCGGTAGCATGTATAGAGAGATTCCACCCGTCGGATGAGGAGCTTAAGGGAGTAAAAAAGGTTCTTTCGGCTGCGGCGATGACGTACGTTGCTTCACTTGCGGTCTCCCTGCTTTCTCTTATCAGACTTATATCGATAGTTCAAGGCGGAAACCGAAGGAGATGAATCTTTAAATGCATACGCTTGAAGCTCAGGGCACACAAAATCCGAGAAAGCTCGCCATTTCGGCTCTTGAAAGGATAGAGAAGGGCGGATACTCGAATATTATTATAAGCGACCTTTTGAAGAAGAACCGTATAGAAGATAAGGACAGAGCTCTTTTCTCTGCGATAGTCAAAGGAGTAACCGAAAGAAGGATAACTCTCGATCATATTATAGCTTCGCTATCATCATTTCCGCTTTCCAAAATAGATACCGACGCACTTATGGTCCTCAGAATAGGAATATATCAGCTTCTATATATGGATTCCGTACCAAAATACGCTGCGGTGAACGAATGCGTTTCGCTTTCCAGAAAAAGAAGCAAGGGTTTTGTAAATGCAGTGCTTCGCAATTTTATCAGAAGCGGATGCAGATACGAGCTTCCCGATGACCCTCACGCCGGAATGTCTGTGGAATATTCTGTTCCCGTGCCTCTCCTTGAAAAATTCATATCCGTATTCGGAGAAGAAAAAACGAGGGCTATTTTTGAAAAAACACTTGAAAAAAGATATACTGACGTGTGCGTGAATACTCTGAAAGCAGACGTTGACTCATTTGCGGCAGAACTTAAAAAGAGCGGATACCACGTTGAGCGCGGCGCGCTTTCTCAATACTGTCTCAAGACGGATGCACCGTATTATTTCCTTGAAGATCATTTTATAGGTGAATTTCTCGCAATGGACGAGGCAAGTCAGCTGTGCGGAGCATCGCTCGGAGTAAGAGCGGGAGATCTCTTCCTTGATACCTGCTCGGCTCCCGGAAGCAAAAGCTACGTTGCGGCTATGAGCATGAACAATACCGGACGAATAGTGTCCTCCGATCTGCATTCCTCAAAGCTTTCACTTATAGCAAGCGGAGCCGATCGCCTCGGAATAAAAATAATAGAGACGCGTGAGGCGGATGCAAGAGACTTTTTCCCGGATTTTGAGCGTGCGTTCGACTGCGTGCTTTGCGACGTGCCCTGCTCGGGACTTGGAGTCATAGGCGGTAAACCGGAAATAAAATATAAGAACGTTAAAGAGCTTTCGGCATTGCCGGATATACAGTATGCAATACTCTGTACCTCGTCAAGATACGTAAAGGCCGGCGGAACTCTCGTTTACTCTACCTGCACCGTGCTTCCCGAGGAGAATGAGCTTAACGTTCAAAAATTCCTTTCTGCGAACAGTGAGTTTTCCCTCGAGCCCTTCAGAGTCGGTAACGATACCTGTGACGGAATGATCACCCTTACGCCCGACGTTCACGGAACAGACGGATTCTTTATCGCAAAACTCAAAAGAAAATCATAAAGCAAAGGACAGATATGATAGATTTATTGTCGCTCGATAAGGACGAGCTTTCCGACCTTCTCGTAAATGAGCTTGGAGAGAAACGCTACAGAGCAAAGCAGATCTTTTCCGCACTGCATAGCGGTGTTGAGCTTTCGGATATATCAACACTATCAAAGGACCTCCGTCAAAGGCTGTCCGAGAAGGCATACGCTCATTTTCCAAAAATAGAGAGCAAGCAGGTCTCAAAAGACGGAACCGTAAAGTATTTATTCTCGCTCCGTGACGGTCACTGTATTGAAAGCGTCGTTATGAAATATAAGCACGGAAACACAATATGTATATCAAGCCAGATAGGATGTGCTATGGGATGCGTATTCTGTGCTTCTTGCGTTGGCGGACGTGTGAGAAATCTTCTTCCCGGTGAGCTTATAGGACAGATAATATCGGCAGAGAAGGATACGGGCGAGAGAATATCAAATATAGTCATGATGGGGATCGGTGAGCCGCTCGACAATTTTGATAACGTAATTAAATTTTTAAAGCTTGTCGGCGACGAGGACGGTCTGAACATAGGACAGAGGCATATTTCTCTATCCACCTGCGGTCTTTGTGAAAAGATACGTAAGCTTGCGGATATGAAGCTCGGTATCACTCTTTCGGTATCTCTTCACGCCTCAAGCGACGAGAAGAGAAGCGCAATAATGCCGGTCAATAATAAGTATCCGATACTCGAGCTTATGGCTGCATGCAAATATTACTATAAAAATACACATAGAAGAATATCGTTTGAATATACATTGATAAGCGGTAAAAACGATTCTCGTGAAGATGCAACGGCTTTGGCTGAGCTGCTCAACCGAAAGCTGCGTGACGATGCGGATATGCCTATCCACGTTAATCTCATAAGGCTGAACGAGGCGAGAAGCGGACTTTCCGCTCCCGAAACAAAGAGAGTCGACGCCTTTTGTAAGGTGCTTGAGTCTCACGGTATCAGCGCGACCGTAAGAAGAAAGCTCGGTGCGGACATAAATGCCGCATGCGGAGAGCTCCGTGCTATAAAAAATCAGCAAACACTCTGAGAAAAGAAACTGTTTTAAGGTGGTGAAGTGATGAAGATCGAAATTGTCGGAAAGACAGAAAAAGGACGTGTGCGAAATACCAATCAGGACAATTTCAGAATAGAACGTATAGATAAGGATACCTATGCCTGCGTTGTTTGCGACGGTATGGGAGGTGTCGAGGGAGGAAGTGAGGCGTCTTGTATAGCTACCGTTGCGTTTATGGATTGCCTTAAAAAGCTCTATAATGACACAGAAAACAATGACAGCATTACTATGCTTCTCAAAAAATCACTCAATGCCGCGAATTCCGCAGTTTATTCAATGGCAACACTGAATCCCGAGTTTGACGGAATGGGAACAACGCTCGTTTCATTCATACTTACAAACAGAGATCTGTGCTGGATAAACGTCGGAGACAGCCGACTCTATGCCGCAAACGAAAAGGGACTCTACCGTATAAGTGATGACCACTCGCTTGTTTGGGAAATGGTAAAGAAGGGTATGATAACAGAAGAAGAGGCAAACAACTCTCCGATGAAGAATGTTATTACCCGCGCAGTCGGTATATCACCTACAGTTGAATCTGACGTTAACTGCATAATGGACATATATGAAAGATATTCATACATACTTCTTTGCTCTGACGGACTTTCGAACATGATAGGTCACGAGACTATATATTCGATCCTCACGTGCGATGAAACTACCGAAAAAAAGGTGGATATGCTCTTTGAGCATGCCAACAATTCGGGAGGATATGACAATATAACAGCCGTACTGCTTTCGGTAAAAGACTGATAAACTGATCAAAGGGTCGCCATGTGTGCGATCGATTTACGGAGAAATTTATGGATTATCAAAGCAACGAAAAATATGCGAAAAATATAGGACGAATACTCGATAACAGATATACGCTTATGAAGGTCATAGGCGAGGGATCGAGTGCCGTAGTCTTTCAGGCGGATGATATGAGAACAGGCAGACCCGTGGCGGTCAAGATACTTAAGCCTGAGCATTCCTCTGATATCAAGGCGGTAAAGCGCTTTGAAAATGAGTGTAAGGTGATATCAATGCTTTCACACAGCTCTATCGTGCGTGTGGTGGACGTTTCGGTCAACAATTCCCCGAAGTATATCGTTATGGAATATATAAACGGTATTACACTGCGTCAGTATATGGACGGAAGAGGAGCGCTTCCATTTTCGGATATAATGGAATTCGGTGAGCAGATACTTTCCGCTCTCGAGCACGCTCATTCAAAGGGAATAATACATCGAGACATAAAGCCTCAGAATATAATGCTCCTTCCGAAGGGCCATGTAAAGATAACAGACTTCGGTATAGCGCAGGTCAACGACGATACTATGAGTCTCGTTTCGGACGCGGCCGCGGGAACCGCTTATTATATAAGCCCCGAGCAAGCAGCGGGAGGTGAGGTGGATGCACGAAGCGACATCTATTCTCTCGGAGTGGTCATGTACGAGATGGCAACCGGTCAACTGCCGTTTGACGGAGACGATCCGGTAGAGATAGCCAAAAAGCAGATAACCGCAACTCCCATTCCTCCGAGTGAGATCAATCCGGATATCCCTAAGGGACTTGAAGCGATGATCCTTATGGCTATGGAGAAGATGCCTGATGCCAGATTCAAGGATGCGGGCGAAATGCTTAAATATCTCTATAAAATAAAATCCAGACCGAATGCGGTTCCGAGAATATCCGAAAAGAGAAAGAAGACCCATAAAAAGATCGTACGCGAGAACGCAAAGCCCTCTCGTTCTATGACGCCCGTAGTATGGGGAGTTGCGTGCGCAATGCTTCTTCTTGCGATAATCGCCGGATATTACGTGTTTTCAAATCTGTTCTTTGCGGATAAAGAGATCCTTGTGAGTAAAGAGGTCCCCGATTTTGTGGGAAGCATCTACACTGAGGGTAAGATGGAATACGATCAGAAGTATTTCTCAATAAACGTGGATGGAATAATATTCAAATACGATGACACCACAGAGCCGTATACCATAATAGAACAGAGCCCCAAGGGCGGATCGCTTCAGAAGGTTATAGCAAACTCACAAAAATGTGAGATAACTCTTACCGTAAGCCTCGGAGCGAAGTATAACGTCATGGAAGACTATTCGCTTATGGACTCAAGATCTGCCGCTCTCATCCTCAGGCAAAAGGGATATAAGCTCAATATAGTTGAGGAGTATAATCCCATGGTTCCTACCGGACAGGTCATAAGTACCGTCCCCTCGGTAGGCGAGTCTGTTCTTGAAGGCTCGGAGATCACACTCAAGGTATCTACGGGTTATCAGTATGAAAATATGGTCATTCCCAACTTCGCGGGTCTTACCGAGGTCGCCGCAACAAAGATCATAAATGAAAAGGGGCTTAAGGTTGGGAAGGTAATATACACCCGATCGGGTGAGGACGTCGGCGTTATCCTTACTCAAAGCATTGAGGCAGACTCCGCTTTCGGATATACGAACGTAAAGATCGATTTTGTAGTCAGCGGCGGTGTTGATTATCCGACAAAGTATATTCCTTCCGTTATCGGTCTTGACAGAATGGCGGCACAGGTTCTTCTTTGGAAATTCGGTATAACTGTTGAGAGATTTACAATGTCGAAGAGCAACGAGCCCGAGAATACGGTAATAGTTCAGGATCCGTCGGCAACCGGAGAGATACCTCCCGATTGTAAGAGCGTGAAGCTCACCGTCAGCGGAGGCCCCGAATATAAGCCCTCTTGGATAGTTGTCAGAGTTCCGAACGTTATGAACGAAACGCTCGATAACGCAATGGTCATCCTTACGAACAGCTACTGCGCGGTAGGAGAAGTCACATACGCTCAAAGCGACCTCCCCGCAGGTACTATAATATCACAGAGCCGTGAGCCGGGATCACTTTGCAGCGGATATCCGTACGAGGTATACGTAAACCTCATCATCAGCAACGGAGACGCTCCGGTAACCGACGCAGGTGAAGCAACCGATTCTCCCGAAGAGACAGATCCTTCCGTGAGTACGGCTTCTCCGGCAGAAACGGCACAGCCTTAAATATCGCAAAAAAACAAAGACGGCTTTTTTGCCGGCCTACCTTTAACGGGGTTGTTGTGCAAACGTGCGGCGACCCCGTTTTGTTTGAAACAGGAGTGAAAAATGCAGAATAAATATACCGGTTGCGGAATAGTGACCGAAAATGTCGGCGGACTCTACAGCGTATCGCTTGACAACGACAGCGACGCACCTCTTTCCGGAAAAGAGATATCCTGCAGTGCGCGAGGAGTTCTGAGACACAGAGAAGAAAGACCTAAGGTAGGAGACAGAGTCAAGATAACCTACAGCGATCATTCTTTTTCGGTCATCGACGGATCTGCCGTTCCGTCTGAAAACGGAGCGGATATCTATCTTACCGAAATATGTGAAAGGAAGAATGTCTTTATCAGACCTCCCGTGGCAAATCTTGACTATCTGTTTCTGGTGCTTTCTTCACGCTCACCGCAGACTCTTCCGCTTGTTGCCGACAAAATGATCTCGATATCCGAGCATAATAGGGTAGAGCCCGTGATAATAGTGAGCAAATGCGACCTTGATAAAAAAAGTGCGGACGAGCTCTATACTATATACAAAAACGCAGGATTTTCTACATATGCGGTAAGCAGTGAAGAAGGAAGCGGAATAGCCGAGCTCTCCTCAGATATTGAAAAAATGCTCTCAGACGGCCGAATAGCCGCGTTTGCAGGAGCATCCGGCGTGGGAAAATCAACTCTCATGAACAAGCTTTTTCCGCACCTCGGATTACAAACGTATGCGGTTAGCAGAAAGACGGAGAGGGGAAGACACACAACGAGAGCTGTGACCCTTTATCCGGTATACGGAGGCTTCCTCGCGGATACACCGGGTTTTTCAATGCTCGATTTCGAAAGATTTGATTTCTTTACGAAGGATGAGCTTCTTGACACCTTCAGAGATTTTAAGGACTACACGGACAATTGCAGATACGCAGACTGTACTCACACAAAAGAAGAGGGATGCGCGGTGCTTGAAGCAGTGCGCCAAGGAAAAATATCAGCAAGCAGGCATGAAAGCTATCTCGATATGTACAACGTACTGAAGCAAAAGCCTGCGTGGAAAAAGTAAGGGAAAGATATGAACGCAAACGAAAAGCTTATGAACGATATTGAAAGTATGTATGACGGCACCGCAGATCACGTGAGGGCGTTTATATATACGGGAGGAAGTATTGACGCTTCAATGATACACAGAAGCCCGAAGAATAACGATATAGCCATAGCCGCCGACTCGGGATACAATAATGCTGTGAAGCTCGGAGTAAGACCGGATATCGCGGTAGGTGATTTCGATTCCTTCTCGGATAAAAAGATACCGTCGGATATAGAGAGGATAACCGTTCCGTCGGAAAAGGATTTTACAGATACCATGCTCGCGGTGAATACCGCTCTCGAGCGCGGAGCGAGAGAAATAATAATCATCGGCGGTCTTGACGGAAGACTCGACCACACGCTTTCAAACCTCGCTATCCTTGAACGCCTTTCACAGCAGCATATATGCGCAACTATTGAGGACGGAAAAAACAGAGTGCGCTATATAGAGTCTACAAGCACACTCGTTGCAAGAAGTAAGTATAAATACCTCTCTCTTATTGCGGCAGATAAAAAAATAAAGGGAGTATGTATCGAAGGCTGCAAGTATCCGCTTGACAATGCTGTGCTGAAGAAAGACCATCAGTATGCGGTAAGCAACGAGATAAGCGGAAACGTTGCGCTTATCTCCGTGAAAAAGGGCGGACTTTATATAATCGAAAGCTCGGATTCCTGAAACCGAAAGAAAGGATCAATGAAAATGACCGAAAGTACAAAAACCATATTTGAAAAATATCAGGTCAGAAAAACCAAGGCACAAAAGACCGAATTTATAGAATACGTAAAAGGTATTGCAGATGAAAACGGATATTCCTTCAGCGTTGAGGCGGGAAGCTTTGGTTCGCGGAATATCGTTATAGGTGACGTAGATAATGCAAAGGTTATTTATACCGCACATTATGATACGTGTGCAGTGCTTCCTTTTCCTAATTTTATAACTCCAAAGAATTTTCTTATTTATCTTTTATATCAGTTTATCATTATCTTACCGATATTTGCGGTAGCATTTCTTATCGGTATCCTATCGGGGCTTACTTCTGTTTACGTATCCGAGCTTGCGGGGGATATTGTGTCGGATATTGCTATCATAGGTATTTGGGTATTGCTCGCTCTGCTTGTGGCCGGCCCCGCAAACAAAAACACTGCCAACGATAATACTTCCGGCGTAACCACCCTTATAGATATTATAAATGCTATTGACGGAGAAGCAAAGGAAAAAACGGCATTCGTGTTCTTCGACCTTGAGGAGGCGGGTCTCTTCGGATCGTCCTCGTTTGCAAGCAAGCACAAGAACGTAAAGAATAATACTCTCGTTTTGAACTTTGACTGTGTATCAGACGGTGAGAATATTCTTCTTGCGGTAAAGAAAGGAGCAAAGCAGTTTATCCCCCTTCTCTCAGAGTGCTTCCCTGATGCCGAGAATATAAACAGCGAGGTAGCTACAAAGGTCTTTTATCCTTCAGATCAGGCTAATTTTAAATACGGAGTGGGAGTTTGTGCTCTTAAAAGATCAAAGCGCGGCATCCTATATATGGACAGAATACATACAAAGCAGGATACCGTTTATCGCGAGGTAAATATAGAATATCTAAGGAGCTGCGCGATAGCTCTGGCGGAGAAAATATAAAAGAAAATTTTATTAAGTATACGAAATGAAAACAGAGCGACAGCTTTTCAAACCGAACGGGTGGAAAAGCTGTCGCCTGCTTTGTTATAAGCCAAGATTGTGAAAACATATATAAAAATCAACGTAGCTATACTGCGATGTAAGAAGAAATCTACACAGTTTACATATGATTTTATTCGGAAAAGCACTTTTATAATATTCTTTTTTTGTCAAGCAGAAATACTTTCTCTTCGCTTGTTTATAAAATATATTACAAGATCTATTGAAACGACAGAAAGATTGAAGCAATAAGCGATAAGCACGTAGTTTATTTGATCGTTTGCTATTTTTCCTATGATACCCGAAATATATCCTATGATAATAGCTATGATGAAAAATATGCTTTTTCCTTTTGTAGATTTTGATACTATGCTTTTATATACGGATATAGGCCAAGACAATCCAAAGCATACAAGCATGATAAACTCAAATATTTGCATAAGCGATCTCCTTTTTTTGTTTATTAACAGTATATCTATATTATACACTTGAAAAAGGTTAAAGTCAAATATATAATATTTATAAAAATGATAGGTTAAAGCTATTGATCAGGGGGGGAGAGATTATGGAGCTTCAAAAACTGAAATATTTTCAAACCGTGGCAAGGCTGGAGCATATGACAAGAGCGGCGGAGATATTGCATATTGCACAGCCCTCACTTACACAAGCGATACATTCTCTTGAGGATGAGCTTGGAGTGCCTCTTTTCAGAAAGAACGGCAGGCGTATCTTTCTTACCGAATACGGTGAATGCCTACTCAAGAAGCTTGACGTGCTTTTGCCTGAGTTCGAGAGTATACCGGAAGAACTATCTGTTCTGAAAAACAATGTAAGCAAGACAGTAAAACTGAACATTTTGGCGGCATCTTCATTTGTAATAGGGGTTATAGTGAACTACAGGCAGACAAATCCGGACGTAATTTTTGAGTTCGAGCAGAGTGAGCTTAAGCAGAATTGTGATATACTTATAACTACAAACGGTAATCATTCTGGCTGTCGAAGTGATTGTATTAAAAAATGTATAAAAGAAGAAAATATATATCTTGCAGTGCCTAAATCATCGGGATTTGCTTCGTACGAAAGTATAGAATTAAGCGAAGTAAAAGATGAAAGATTCGTAATGCTTTCAAGCTCAAGACTTTTCGGTGCTATTTGCAACAAATACTGCGCAATGGCCGGATTCACTCCAAAAATACTGTTTGAGTCGGATTCGCCAATTGCTGTGCAAAATATAATAAGCACCGGGACCGGAGTTGCTTTTTGGCCCGAATATTCATGGGGACAAATTAAAAATAAAAACGTTTCATTGATACCGATCTCTTTCCCGGATTGTCACAGAGATATTATAATAGAGCTTTATGACCGTGCACCCTGTTCGGTATATGCAAAAGATTTTTATGAATACCTTTTGCGCCGGATAGAAAATAACAGAGCGACAGCTTTTTCACCGAACAGGTGATCAAGCTGTCGCTTGTTTTGATGCTTTTTGAGTTGTTTTGGCTTTCAGTCGCGCAATCTGTAATGACCGATAACAGTGTACAGATACATATCGTCTGCCTCTACCGCCCCGCGCGGTGAATGATGTATTATGTATGGGATACCCTTTCTGTTCCTTTTGTCAGAGCATATGGCTATATGCCCGTCAAAGACCACGATATCGCCCGCTTGCCATTCGTCAACCTCTGATTTGTCTGTGGTGAGAGAGATCGCATTCCTTGAAAAATAGATGTTTAGATTAGAAACGCGGCGAAAATCTATGTTGGGGTCGGGTTTTGTTATTCTCGGATATTCATCTGTGAAGCTCAGAATATCCGTATCTATTGCGCTTTTCAGATCTATTCCCGCACCGAGGAGAGCTTGCCATATAACGTCTGTGCATACGCCCTTCCCGTCGTTCGGATATCCTCCCGCATAGTATGCCGACCCGTATATCGGAGACGTGGCAATATATGCTCTCGCACTGATCACCGTATCGGTATAGTTGTCTGTCCCATCCCCATCGTCATCCCTTTCGGATATGACGTGAGGTATCCCAAGCTCCTCCGCCGTGTACGGCCCCTTGCCGAACAGAAGCGGAAGAGTCAGAATAAGCAATACCGTAAATGCGAGTATCAGGATCATCAGTACGGGGACGGAAGCCCTCTTTGCTTTTTGCACGTTATTCTTCAAAATCAAGGCAGAGTCTTACCTCTACGAAGGGTCTTACGTAACCGTTAGCCGCCGCCTTATGGAGCGGGTGAACCTGATATCCCGCAAGAGCTTCCGCGCTCTCAAAGCAAGAGTCGAGCATCATATCTGCGTTTGAGGATGCAAGAGCGTCTGTTACTACTTTGATGCTGAGAAGACCGTCTATCTTTCCGTTCAGTGCCTCAAGCTCTCTTTTTGCGTCCGACTTTATTTTTGCGGCTGCAGTGGGATCTGTCTCCTTGAGCTTCCAAAGAATTATATGTTTTACCATTTTGTCCTCCGTTTTTATCCGTATGATAACCTTCTTATTTCCGGTGTCCCGAATTCTATTTTTATTATACATCAAATCATTTGTTTTGTCAATAATTTTTTTATATTTGTTGACAAAATGCATTCTGTGTGATATAATTATAGTGTAAAAACGGTGATGATATTCATCGATAAAAAAGGAGAACATTATGAGTAAGAAAGCATTTAAATTTATCGGCATAGTACTTGTCATGACGTTCGTGCTTTCCGCATTTGCAGGCTCCGGTGTAAGCGCAGCGGAGAGTATCACCAATCTCTATGATAATTCAAAGGCACAGATGGGTATTCCGAATACCTCGTCGAGAGACGGAGCCCTTTCGAATAACCCACACTATTTTGCATCAAACCTCATTGAGGTAAAGGCAGGCGACGTTATTACAATGGGCCCCTGTAATGTAGGTCAGGGACATTACCTTTCCGCATATAATGCGTCCGGAACTGCCGTTGCAAAGGTATCCTATGCCAACTGTACGCAGGTAGACGTTATCCAGGGCGATGCCGTTATCGTTAAATGGACGGTACCGAGCAACGTTACCAGCATAAGAATGGCAACCGCTCAGATGTACTACGACTGTACGGTAATTACGGTAAATCAGGAGTTCAAGAAGGATGATTACTTTGCCGAGATGGATAAGCAGAAGATAAATATCGACTTTCTCCGTCCGATAAAGGCTACCGGCACACTTGTAAACCTTTTCCCGAAATCTGATAAGACTTACGCGGGAAGAGTAGACGCCTCCAATAAGGAGGTAGCTTCAGCAAATTACCGCTCATCCGACTACATTGCTGTAAAGCCGGGCGACGTTCTTTATTTCGGTGCGGCTGTTTCCACGCAGGGATATCATCTTGCACTTCAGGACGAGAACAAGAAGGGTACGGTTACTATAAACTCTACTTACATGGTCGAGTACGACGATATAGGACGCGGATATGCTATATATTCGTACAGAATACGCCCCGGCACGGCATACGTGCGTGTTGTTGCTGCTACAGGCGTTTACGATGACGGCATACAGCTCGTTACACTCAATCAGCCCTTCCTCGGTGAGGATTACAGAAAGATGTTCAATATCACTCTCACCGATAATTCCTCAAACAAGAGTCCTCTCAACGGTCTTAAGGGCCTCTTTATGGGCGACTCTATAAGCTACGGTGCCGGTGACACACTTTCCTATCTCCATACCGGAAGAGCATGGGCGGGAAGAATAGAGGACGCTACGGGACTTAAAACAACAAACGCCTCGGTAAGCGGAGCTAAGGCAAGCTTCCTTGCGGGAGACGATTCCGCAAAGTGGCTCTTCAATCAGTATAAGGAGTATTCGGATGAAAAGTTCGACCTTATCGTAATGCACGGCGGTGTTAACGACGCAAGACACAACAGACCTATAGGAACTATCAGCGAATCGACCAGTGAGGGCGACCTTGTTAAAAATATAGGAACCTATGTCGGAGGTCTTCAGTGGCTCTTCCACAATATAAAAGAGACCTTCCCCGAAGCAAAGCTCTTCTTTATCGCAAACCACAGACTTGACGGTCACGCAACCGGTCAGGCAAAGAATATGGGTCCGTACTTTGATATGGCAAAGCAGCTGTGCGAAAAGTACGAGGTCGTATTTATAGATCTTTACAACAATAAAGAGCTCAACGATAAGCTCCAGACAACGACTACAAAGTATCTTCCCGATACGCTTCATCTCAATGCAGAGGGATACGGTATAATTACACCTTATATCATCAGTGCTCTTGAGGCGGAAATGAAGACAGAGGAGACCACAACTCCCGAGGAGACGACCACCGCGGTCCCCGACGTTACTACGGTTCCCGAGGGCGAGACTACTACCGAGACACCCGACGGAAGCAAGCAAGGCGGTTGCGGTTCTTATGCGGGAACAGGATTTGCCGTCGTGGCTATTATATCGCTTGCAGGTTCAATGCTCGCACGCAAGAAAAAGTAAAATAAAAGTACAGAACAAAAAACAGGTAGCTCTTATTTTCTCTGTTGTTCTTAACGGAGAAATGCAAACATGAAATATCGGCAGAGAACTTGTTTTCTCTGCCGATTTGTCGTATAATGGGAGCAACAAAAAGCCTCCCTCCGAGAGGGAGGTGGCACGCGTAGCGTGACGGAAGGAGTCTGCGTGACTTTAGGTTTGTACTAACTTCATTGTAACGCGCTCTCCCTCACCCGACTTCGTCGGGAGCTCCCTCCCGGAGGGAGCCTTAAGATACGCGCAACCTTAGGGATATGGGCTTTGCCCTGTGCCTTTGTAAAACAAAGGCGAAACTGGCGCGATAAACAGAACGATAAATAAAAATTTGACGGAGGAGAATCTAAATGAAAAAAACATTAGCTGTATTTTTTATCTTAATACTGTTTTTATGTTTGAGCGCCTGTAGCTATCATCCTCCCGAAGGGTGGACGAAAAAACACCATACTTACGAAGAAGTATTGGCGTTCGCTAAATCAATTGATCCAAATGCTACCGTCACAGAAGAATACACTGATACTTTGGACGAATATGAGTGGGAATATCGTGAATGGGACGCAATAATAAACGGAGTAGAATGTCATGTTTCCAGTGTTTCTGATTGGGTATGGAATGATGGGGTGGCAGCAGGCGAGTTTATAAAAGTTTATTATCGAATTGATACAGATTACGACTATACCGTTATGAAAAATATCGTTTCCGAGAAATATCCCGAATGGAAATGCCGCGATACCATACGAAGCAAGTACCATCACAATACCAATACAATATCGGTTGACTTGATAATGCCCGAAATCAGAATGTTAGACGATAATGAGTTGGAGCAAGTATGGCAAATGGCAAGGGAGATCAATGAGGAATATGAAAAGTTTGCCATAGAAAGAAAAGGGGGCTTTTGCGTCCCTTCTCCGGGCAAGTACTGGAATCAGGGTGAGGACAAATATATAGTGAAAAAAGATTCTTTCGCAAAAATCACCGACTTTAGTGAAGATGGAAAAAAGGCGTTTCTGAAAGAATATATGGAGGATTGGGCGTTGTTGGAATCGGATTTGCCTGTAAGCTAAATTGTCTTTTCGTGAAATCCCTTCTTATTGGACAAAATAAAATTACCCCCGACAGACTTAAAAATCTGTCGGGGCTAATTATTTGTTTACTGCGGATCAAATAAGGTGAGTTGATTTAAGATTTCTCCGCTAAGAACATCACCCATTATTTGAGCTGCCTGTTTTTTATTTTAAATGCTTATATTCTGAACATAAGGTCTCCGTAAGTGGGAACCGGCCAGTCTTCTTCTGCCACAAGCTCCTCGAGGGTGTCTATGGCTTTTCTGAGATCGCGCATTACCGGGAGAACCATATCTCTGCAGAATTCTGCGCGCTCTTTTGCCGTCTTCGGAAGCTCTGAGGAGATCACTGCGCGGAGAGAATCGTAACTTTCATACGCGCGGTCAAGAACGGATGATATCTCTTTTGCGATATTCTTTTCCGCATGGCTTGCGATGCCGAACGCCTCGATAAGATAACTTGCGGATCTCGACAGCTTTGTGAGATACGAAACTATTGCGGGGAAGTAGTCACGTGATACCATTTCGAGCATTGTGCGAGCCTCAATGCGTATTACCTTTGCATAAGACTCAAACATTATTTCCTCACGCGACCTTATCTCCTGTGCGGAATATATCTTATGATCTGTGAAAAGCTTCAGATTCTTTTCACTGGAGTATACCGGGATAGCGTCGACGGTAGTCCTGAGATTGAGGAGACCGCGTGCTTCTGCCTCCTTCGGCCACTCGTCGGAATATCCGTTTCCGTTGAATATTATTCGCTTGTGTTCCTTTATGGTCTTTCTTATAAGATCGTTGAGCTCACTCTTGAAGTCATCGGCCTTTTCAAGTATATCGGCAAACTGCTTGAACTCCTCGGCTACTATAGTGTTGAGGATTATATTCGGGGCTGCGATGCTCATAGGTGAGCCGAGCATGCGGAATTCAAACTTGTTACCTGTGAAGGCGAATGGTGAGGTGCGGTTGCGGTCGGTATTATCCTTGGGGAAGGAGGGGATAACGTGAACACCGAGCTGGATCTGTACCTTCTGTCCGCCAATATAGGACTCGCCTGATTCGATAGCATCGAGTATGCTGTTAAGCTCGTCCCCAACAAACATGGATACGATCGCGGGAGGCGCCTCGTGAGCACCGAGGCGGTGGTCGTTGCCCGCACTTGCAATAGAAAGTCTGAGAAGATCCTGATACTCGTCGATAGCCTTGATTATAGCTGCGAGGAAGAGAAGGAACTGAGCGTTTTCGGCAGGCGTTTTTCCGGGGCTGAGAAGATTCTCTCCCGAATCCGTCGAAAGTGACCAGTTATTGTGCTTACCCGATCCGTTGACTCCCTCAAAGGGCTTCTCGTGGAGAAGCGCTACAAGGTCGTGCTTTGCCGCGATCTTTCTGATGTATTCCATCGTGAGATGGTTCTGGTCGACGGCAATGTTTGTCGTCGTATATATAGGAGCGATCTCGTGCTGTGCGGGAGCGGTCTCGTTGTGCTTTGTCTTTGCAAGTATACCCATCTCCCAGAGCGCTGAGTCAAGGTCCGCCATGAATGCTGAGACACGCGGCTTTATGCTTCCGAAATAGTGATCCTCCATCTCTTGTCCCTTGGGAGCGCTTGCTCCGAAAAGGGTGCGTCCGGTATATATAAGATCCTTTCTTTTTTCGTAATATTCCTTATCAACAAGGAAGTATTCCTGCTCTGCGCCCACGGTAGTATGAACTCTTTTTGTAGACGTATTTCCGAAAAGATTAAGTATTCTTATCGTTTGCTCACTGATGGCCTCCATAGACCTGAGAAGAGGTGTCTTCATATCCAGAGCTTCTCCGCTGTATGAACAGAAGACAGAGGGAATAAAGAGAGATCCGTCCTTTACAAAAGCATATGAGGTGGGGTCCCACGCGGTATAGCCTCTTGCTTCAAATGTAGCACGAAGTCCGCCGGAAGGAAATGAGGAGGCATCCGGTTCGCCCTTGATGAGCTCCTTGCCCGAGAATTCCATAATAACTCGCCCGTCTGCGGTGGGAGAGATGAAGCTGTCGTGCTTTTCTGCCGTTATACCGTTCATAGGCTGGAACCAGTGAGTGAAGTGAGTAGCGCCCTTCTCTATAGCCCAATCCTTCATTGCGTTGGCAACAGTATTGGCAAGAGTAAGGTCGAGATCGTTGCCCGCTTCGATAGTCTTGTGAAGCGATTTGTATACGTCTCTTGGTAAACGCTCGCGCATTGTTTCGTCATTGAAGACCATGCTACCGAATGTTTCGGGTACATTTTTCATAAGGTTCTCCGTTCCGCCGCTGTGCGGCATAAATAGTTACAAGTGAGTCGGTGTGCGGAACATATCCGCTTGAATAAATAAGTTACTTTATATTATACAACAAAAAAACTTTTTTGTCAAGCACAAAATCCAAAAAAACTTGTACACTGAGCACTGCCAATGGCAGGAAACCGGTGAAAAAGACCGCTTGTCTAAAAAATTTACGATTTTTTGAAAAAGTTAATACAAACAATACAAACACAATACAATTATATGTTATAATAATATTTATAATTTAAGATGAGCGAAAATCCAACCGAAAGGACGTGCCTGTATGTCGAAAAACAGAAAGAACAACAATGGAAATATTCTCGGCATTATACTTGACATTATACCGCCTCTTGCAACGGGGCCTTTGGTGCTTTTCGTCGTTATTCTTGTTGCGGGGAATTTCAAGCCATCCTTAACGATGCTTCTGCTTGCTTTTTTGTATCTTGCGGTGAGCATAGTGTACGGATTCGTTATTCTCTGCAGAAGAAAAAGCCGCAAGGACCGTTCGGAAAAACAAAATATCGTATATAAAGCGATGGGGGATACTCTTATCGATATAAGCCAGCCTGTTTTTATGATATCCGGTGACGGTGTAATTGCCTGGGCAAATAAGGAGGCAAACAAGGTGTTCTCGTCGGGGGATCTTTACGGAAAGAATTTTGACGAGCTCTCCTCTCAGACCATTGCGTCGATAATAGCAAATCTCAAGGAAACTCCGGAGATGGAGCTTAACGGACGCAAATACGAGATGACTCACACGGAGTTTACTTACCGCGGTGAGACCTACTACGTCCTTCTGCTCAATGACGTAACGCGCATAAAGCTGTGGAGGAGACGCTATGAGAACAGCAGGATGTGTGTTGCCGTTATATTGATAGATAACCTTGCCGAGCTTACCTCTCAGGGAGGCAAGGGGGACTACAGAGACGCTGCAAATATAATCGATAGGCTGCTCAAGGAATGGGCTGAAAGTCTCGGCGCCATGATCAAGGAGATAGCAAGCGACAGATATATCATGATCTTCAGGCAGGAGCATATAAAGCCTCTTGAAAGCACCGGATTTGAAATACTCGAAAAAATAGATTCGGTCCAGCGCGACGTGGTTCCGATACCGCTTACGGTATCTATGGGAGTTTCGGCATTCGGCGACTCTATTGTCGAGCGGGAAAAGGAAGCCGTAATTGCTCTCGACAATGCCCTTCAGAGGGGAGGCGCTCAGGTAGCACTCAGAGTGGACAAGGATGGATACTCCTTCTACGGAGGAAGAAGAAAGACCTCACAGAAGAGAACCAGTGTAAGGTCGAGACTTGAGGCGGCAAGACTTATAACTCTTATCGAAGCGTCAGAGAACGTTATAGTAATGGGACATGCAAACCCCGACTATGATGCTATAGGAGCTTGCATAGGACTTGCAAGGCTTGCGGCAACGTACGGAAAGCCGGTGCACGTAGTTACAAATAAGCATTGCGAAAATTTCAGAATATGTACCGAAAGGCTTCTCACCTCGGATGATGACGGATATTATTCGGATCTCTTTATCGACGGAGAAAAGGGACTTGACGCCGTAAGAGCTGATACTCTCGTTATCCTTGCCGACGTAAACAGCGTTGACAGATGTGAGAGCCCGCAGATAGTAAACAACTGCAGCAGACTCGCTATTATAGATCACCATCGCCGCGCGGGTAACGTTTCTATGGATTCTCCCGATCTCAACTATCTCGACCCATCGGCGTCGAGTACGTGCGAGATCGTGTCCGAGATGCTTGACTTCTCACCTACAAGAGTAGGTCTTAGCGCAGAAGAAGCAAACGTTATGATGTCGGGAATAATGCTTGATACGCAGAATTTTATCAAGTCTGTCGGAACACGAACCTTCTCTGCCGCGCTCTACCTCAGAAATGCGGGGGCAAGCAACGAGGTTGCAAATACCTTCTTCTACGAGAGCATGGAGGACTATACGGTACAGACAAAGCTCACCGAGAAGATAAAGATCTACAGAGGAAAATACGTCATTGCCGCGGGAACCCTCGGAGACGACGTGAATCCGCGTGTCGCTATATCAAAGCTTGCAAACAAGCTGTTATCCTTCAAGGGGGTGGGTGCGACGTTTGTCGCGGCACTGCATGGAAATATGATATACGTCTCTGCGCGCTCTAACGGAAAGATAAACGTTCAGCTTATCCTCGAAGGGCTCGGCGGCGGAGGACATTTTGAAGCGGCAGCGGCTCAGCTTGAGAACGAAACGCTTAAATCCGCTATGACAAAGCTTCAGGCTGCCATAGACGAATACGAAGAAAAACGAACCTGAAAACAGATAAACACGTTACAGAAAGGAACAAACGTATGAAAGTATTACTTTTAGCTGACGTAAAGGGTCAGGGAAAAAAGGACCAGATAATAGACGTATCCGACGGATACGCAAAGAATTTTCTCTTTCCGAGAAAGCTTGCCGTAGTAGCCGACAAGGGCGCGGTGAACGAAGCGAAGAGCAGAGAAGCATCAAAGCAGTATAAGCTTGACACTCAGAGAGAAGAAGCGGAAAAGCTTGCAAAAGAAATCAACGGTAAGACGATAAACATAATCGCTCAGGGCGGAACAGACGGAAGACTTTACGGCTCTGTTACCGCTAAGGATATTTCCGAAGCGTACAAAAAGCAGTTCGGTGTGGACATAGATAAGAGAAAGCTCCAGCTTGACGAGCCTATTCGCGCATTCGGAGTTTACTCGGTAGAGGCAAAGATATATAACGGAATAAGTGCAACGGTAAAGGTTGCGGTAGTATCAAAGTAACCTCATTTTTTGAAGAAAGGACTGCGGTATGGATAATATCACAGACAGAAAGCTTCCGTTTTCGATAACGGCAGAGCAGAGCCTTCTCGGATCTCTCATAATAAAGCCGGACGCGATAAATCAGGTTGCTGACTTTATAGGAGCGTACGATTTTTACGTAAGCGAGCATACGCATATATATCTCGCCCTGCATGAGCTCTTTTCTATAAACAGACAGATCGACTATATTACGCTTATAGATACTCTCGTAGCCAAGGGCGTTTATGATAAGGCGGGAGGAGAAAGCTATATAAAACAGCTCGTTTCTTCCGTACCTACCGCGATGAACGTCAAGGACTATGCAAAGATCGTCAAGGAAAAAAGCATGCTCAGAAGCCTTATCGATGCGGGTGAAGAGATAGTAGAGGCGGCATTCTCTCAGCATGAGAACGTTGAAAGCATAGTCGAGCTTGCGGAGCAAAGAATATATTCTATTGCCGAAGGGCATGACAGCAAGAACTTCGTTCATATCGAGCAGCTTATAAATGCGGTATACAATAATCTCGCCGATCTTGCTCAGAACGGTATAGAGGCGAGAGGTGTAAAAACCGATTTCAGAGATCTTGATATGATGCTCGGCGGAATAGGTAATTCCGACCTCGTGCTTATCGGAGCTCGACCGGGTATGGGTAAGACGAGCTTTGCGCTTAATATAGCAACCAACGTTGCGGCAAACAGCGGCAAGAAGGTGTGTATCTTCTCGCTCGAAATGTCGGGTGAGCAGCTTGTATCACGTATACTTTCGAGTGAAGCCCTTATCGACAGCTATCTACTCCGTACGGGAGGTCTTCAGTACGAGGACCACAGAAGACTTGCCGAGGCGGTATCGAGACTTGCAAAGCTTGATATCCTTGTTGATGATACCCCCGGTATCTCGGTAACGGCAATGAAGGCAAAGCTTCGCCGAGAAAAGAATCTCGGACTTGTTATAATAGACTATCTGCAGCTTATGCAGAGCGACAGACACATAGACAACAGAGTTCAGGAGGTTGCCGATATCTCGAGAGGACTCAAGATAATGGCAAAAGAGCTGAACGTTCCTGTGGTATGCTGCGCACAGCTGTCGCGTGGACCCGAATCGAGAACGGTGAAAAAGCCTATGCTTTCCGACCTTCGTGATTCCGGATCTATCGAGCAGGATGCCGACACGGTAATTTTCCTTTACAGAGACGAATACTATAAGGAGCAGGGCGGCAGTGAGGCACAGGCGGCAGGAAACGTCGCGGAGGCCATCATTGCAAAGAACAGACACGGCTCTACGGGATCTGTAAAGATGGGCTGGATGCCTCAGTATACAAAGTTCCTTCCCCTCACAGACAAAGAGGAGCCCGGAGCTTGAATATGAACGAAAGCCGGGGTGATGCTCGTGTATCTTGACAAGGATATAGCTGACAGTTATTTTACCGAAGGAAAAAGAATAGCGGTGGCACTCTCCGGAGGAGCCGATTCGGTGTTTTTACTTGACCTTTTGTGTAAAGCCGCAAAAGAAAAGAAATTTTCACTTTACGCTATTCACATAAATCATATGATACGCGGTAAAGAAGCGGACAGAGATGAAAATTTTTGTCGGGAGCTTTGCAAAAAGCTCGGCGTCCGTTTCCTTTGCGAAAGGCGGAACGTTCCGTCAGAGGCTGAAATTTTAGGCAAGACGCTTGAAGAAGCGGCGAGAGATGCGAGGTATTCTTCGTTTGAAAAGCTGATGGAGAGCGAAGAAATACCTGTTATCGCTACCGCTCATAATGCAGACGATCTTGCCGAGAATATTTTGATCCGCCTTATAAGGGGAACCTCTCTCGAGGGAATATGCGGTATTCCTTCCGAGCGAGAGCTCAGGTACGGAAAAGTTGTTCGCCCGATACTCTCGGTATCAAAAAAGGAAATAACCGAATATTGCAGTAAAAACGGTCTTCAGTACGTTACAGACTCGACAAACCTTTGCGACGATTATACAAGAAACAAGATAAGAAATCGCATAATACCCATGATAGAAGAGATAAACCCCGCCTTTTTGTCGGTGTCCGCAAGAAACGCCGAGCTTTTTTCACGAGATTCGGATCTCATCAATGGCGAGGCGGAGCAGATCTACAGAGAAAGTCTATCCGACAGAGGTGTGATCCTTTCGAATCTACGGAAAAAGCACAAGGCACTCCTGTCGCGGGTGATAAACAAGCACTGTATCATTTGCGGAGCACGTCCCGAGCAAAAGCATATCGAGGCACTCGTTTCTGCGATAGAAAGCGGGATCGACACCTCGCTGAGTCTTCCGGGAAAAAAACGCGCGACGCTTGACGGAGACGTATTTTACGTAAAAAACGACACACGAATAAAAGACGCTGCTCCCTCTTACAGATTTAAACTGTCAGAGGGTGAAAACCACTTTGAAATACCCGAAAGTGGTGTTTATGTGACGGCTGTTTTAAGGAAAATTGAAGGCGGAGAAGAGTTAATATTTGCCGAGGAAAAATATTCTTTAAAGCCAAGTATAATTTACAATTTGTCAACACATAGGGTGCTTAATTTTGATACAATAAATGGCGAGCTTTTTTTGAGAAACAGAGTTGGCGGAGACCGTATAGATTTCGGTACGTTCAAAAAAAGTCTCAAAAAGCTTATGAGTGAAAAGGGTATTCCGCAAAACATCAGAGATATTCTTCCTTGCCTTGAAGCAGACGGGGAGATAATATACGTTCCGTTTGCGGCAGAGGCACTGAGATGCAATCCGCACTCGGGAAACGGAAAAGGACAAAAGCTGTATTCATTGGAGCTAAGGCTTAATTTTATTTTGACGGAGGATTGAAAAGTGTCAGAAGCGAAGAATACTATATACGGAAATACAGACGATTGCATAGAGCGTGTTCTCGTAAGTGCAGAACAGATCGATGAGATAACTACCAGAATAGCCGCGGAGATCGACGCGACCTACAAGGACAGCGAGAACAGACTTCTCCTCCTTTGCATACTTAAGGGTTCGGTCGTATTCATGGGCGACCTTATGAAGAAGATAAAGACCCCCGTCGAAATAGACTTCATGAAAGTATCCTCATATCACTCGGGAACGGTTTCAAGCGGAAAGGTAAACATTATGCTTGATATCCACAGGAAGGACCTCAGCGAGCTCGATATAGTTATCGTCGAGGACATTATAGACAGCGGAAGAACGCTTTCCTATCTTGTGAACTATCTTAAGCTCAACGGTGCCGCAAGCGTAAGATGCTGCACGCTTCTTGACAAGCCCGAAAGACGCGATAGCGAGCTTAAGGACTTTAAAGCAGACTTTGTCGGATGCGTTATTCCCGATGAATTCGTTATCGGCTACGGACTTGATTACGACGAGCAGTTCAGGGCTCTTCCGTACGTCGGTATTCTCAAGCCTTCGGTGTATGAGAAATAAATTCGTAAAAAAATAGTTTTATATATAGAAAGGCACAGCTATGCTGTGATGCGGTAATTTTTTTAGATGAAAAACAATTGGAAGGTCATTCTGATATATCTCGTGCTTATATTTGTTGTCTTCTCGGTTATCTTCTCTCTTCTTTCGGGAGTGAACACCGGAGATAAGCCCGTATATTCGGATGTGGTACAGTACTTTACAAGTGAGAGCGTTGAGTCCTTTGTTATAAGTGACGATAACGTTATAAGCATGCAGGTAAAGACAGAGGACGGAAGTCTTAAGACGGTAAACTATCAGATACGCGATATAGGAATATTCTATCAGGATCTGGGAGAGCTCATACTCGAGCAGAAGAAGGCGGGAATACTTACCGAGTATGAATACGAGCCTTATCAGACGATGCCCTGGTGGATACAGCTTCTCCCCTACGTGATCATACTGTTCGTGATAATAGGTCTCTTCTATTTCGTGAACTCACAGATGGCGGGAGGAAAGGGCGGCTCCAAGATAAACTCATTCGGCAAAAGCCGTGCAAAGCTCGCAACAGACGATAAAAATAAGGTCACCTTTAAAGACGTAGCGGGTGCGGATGAAGAAAAGGAAGAGCTTGAGGAAATAGTGGATTTCCTTAAGTCTCCCGAAAAATTCACAAAGCTCGGTGCAAAGATCCCCCACGGTGTTCTTCTTATGGGCCCTCCGGGTACAGGTAAAACACTTCTCGCAAAGGCGGTTGCCGGCGAGGCGGGAGTTCCGTTCTTCTCGATATCCGGTTCCGACTTTGTTGAAATGTACGTCGGTGTAGGTGCATCGCGTGTAAGAGACCTTTTTGAAAACGCGAGAAAGTATCCGGCAAGTATAGTTTTCATAGATGAAATAGACGCTGTCGGACGTCACAGAGGCGCAGGTCTCGGCGGCGGACACGACGAAAGAGAGCAGACACTTAATCAGCTTCTCGTTGAAATGGACGGCTTCGGCTCGCACGACGGAATAATCGTTATGGCTGCGACCAACAGACCCGACATCCTTGACCCCGCTCTTCTCAGACCCGGACGCTTTGACAGACAGATAACAGTCGGTTACCCGAACAAGAAGGGAAGAAAGGAAATTCTCGAGGTACACGCAAGAAACAAGAAGTTTGAAGGCAACGTAGACTTTGATACCGTAGCAAAATCCACAGCCGGCTTTACGGGTGCGGATCTTGCAAACCTTCTCAATGAAGCGGCACTTCTCTCTGCGAGAAGAAACAAGACGCTTATCGGTATGAAGGAGATCGAGGAATCCTTCCTCAAGATAATCACAGGTCCTAAGAAGAGGTCGATAAATCTCTCCGATAAGGCAAAGAAGAATACGGCTTACCATGAAGCGGGCCACGCCATCGTATCTTACGTGCTTCCCACCTGCGACCCCGTTCATATGATCTCAATAATCCCGAGCGGAAGAGCTCTCGGTTACACGATAAATCTTCCTCAGGGTGATAAGGTCAGCGAGTACAGGCAAGAGCTTGTAGAGGAAATTTCCGTGCTCCTTGCCGGACGTGCGGCTGAAAGACTTGTTTACGGCGATTACACAGGCGGCGCCTCTAACGATATAGAAAGAGCTACCGCTATTGCAAAGAAGATGATAACCAAGTACGGTATGAGCGACAAGCTCGGTCCCGTCAAGTATGGCAGCGGACACGATGACAACGTATTCCTCGGCAGAGACTTCTCCGCTAACAGAGATTACAGTGAAAACGTATCTGCAAAGATAGACGAAGAGATCCACAGCATTATTACCTCCTGTATGGATAAGGCTGTTGAGATACTCACTGAAAACAGAGAGAAACTCGACTTTATTGCCGACTATCTCTTTACTCACTCGGAAATGGATGCAGACCAGTTCAAGCTCGTTATGGAGGGTACGCCCACCGTTGAAGAGGTTGAGGCTGTTTCAACGAACAAGGAAGAGCAGAGTAAGATAGACAACGAAGCGGAAAAGGAAAAGCAGGAGCAGCTTAAGAAAGAACGTGAAGAATCTGCACAGAAGAGACTTGACGACCTGAACGGCGACTATAATTCCTTCCCCGGATCGGACAACGGTAATAATATCCCTCATTGATAAGTTTTTTAACATTGCAGACGGGGCAAGCTCCGTCTGCGATCAAAAAAAGGCCGCGACAAATACGGGTGTTGTCCTTATCGGAGAATCTATAATAGGAATATGGGCATAGCCCGATGCATTTGTTAAACAAATGCGAAGCTCGCAATAAAAACACAAAGAGAGAACAAGGCGGAAAGAAAAACCGCTTTGCTCTCTCTTTTTCTGCTTTTAGTGATATTCTTTGCTTTCGCAAAGAGTGATATGATTGCTATCGCAATCGTGATATTGAAGCCTTGCGGCTTCAGTGATATTCTATTCGCACACAACTCTCGCAGCCTATTTCCGTAAAAAAAGAGGGGCACAAGCGTGCCCCTCATAATAGTGATGTGTATGTTATTATTTCTTAAGGTTAACGTCAAGCTGGTTGAGCGGGATGGTGATCTCGCGGATCTTGAACGCTTCGTTGATCTGTTCGAGAAGATCTGCCTTTACTGCAAAGTAGTCTTCCTTCTTGCACCATACTCTAAAATCAATTGCAATGCCGTTGAGAGTGTAGGAAGAGATCCTTGCGTATACGCCCTTGTCAACGAGAACAGAGGGATGATTCTCACCGAGGATCGTAAGAGTGTTCTTTACAAGATCAAGGTCAGAATAGCTTGCAACTGTGATCTGCATATCTACACGGCGATCGTCCTTGGCAGAGCTGTTGAAGATAGTGCTGTTTGCGAGTGTGCCGTTGGGAATTGTAACGTTTCTGTTATCGGGAGTTACAACGTAGGTGTAGAAGAGTGTGATCGCTTCAACCGTGCCGACTACACCGCCGGATTCAATAACGTCACCTGCGCTGAAGGGCTTGAATACGAGAAGCATAATACCGCCGGCAAAATTTGAAAGCGAGCCCTGAAGAGCAAGACCGATCGCAACACCGACAGATCCGAAAGCAGCGATGAAGCTTGCTGTGGGAAGACCGAGTATACCTACGATGGTAACGGCGAGTACACAGTAAAGAGCGATCTTTATGAAGTTGCCTGCGAACTTATGTACGGTAACGTCAAGCTTACCCTTCTTGTTTGACTTGGCATAGAGCTTGAGAGCGAGGTCGATAAGAAATCTTCCAACGAAAAATACGATAACTGCAACGATAAGCTTGCTTCCGAGGTTGCAAGCGTATGTTATAAGTTGCTTGAGAAATTCCTGCATTGGTTTTATATCTCCTTTTAAAAAATATTTATGATAATATTATAGCATAAAAAAACGCTTATGTAAAGAGTTTTTTCAAAAATTAAATCTAATTTTTCAAATTATTTTTTGGTATAGCTATTTACAAAATAAAATATATGTGATATAATATAATTACATAATAAGTTCTGAAAGGATTTTGTTTTTCAAAAGACAGGTGAAACATATGATTCTTCGTCCGCCAAGTACACCTTTAATAACGATAGACCCCTATTTCAGCGTATGGTCCTCCACAGATAAGCTTACTGACAGCGCGACCGTTCACTGGACGGGCTACGATAATACAATAAACGCGTATGCGAATATAGACGGAACCCTCTACAGATTTATGGGAGTCGATCCCGAGGTCCCCGCTATGAAGCAGACAAAGAGTGATTTTGATGCATTAAGCTCGGTATACGTGTTTTCTGCCGGCGGTGTTGAGCTTACCGCTACGTTTACCTCTCCTCTTCTTCCCGGTGATCTTGAAATAATGACAAGACCGGTAAGCTATCTTGAGGTCATAACACGTGCGCTTGACGGAAAGAAGCACAGTGTAAGGGTCAGCGTTAAGGTGTCCGAGCAGATATGCCTTGATATTAAAGGCCAGTACCCTGTAACCACCGAGATGCTGTACGTGAATTCCTGCGAGACTGCAAAAATGGGCTCATCGGTCCAGAACGTTCTCGCGAGAGACGGAGACGATCTACGTATAGATTGGGGTTACTTCTATCTTACCGGCGACTCCGAGTCGCGGGTCTCGTTTGAAAACAAGGACGAGATGACCTTTGCCTGTGTGCAGAGTGCCGAGCTTAAGCCGCACGAATCATACCTCGTTACCTTTGCTTACGACGATATCTATTCAATAAATTATTTCGGAAAGCACCTAAAGTCCTGCTGGAATAACAACGGAAAGACTATAGAGAAGGCTATAGAAGAGGCAAGGTCGGATTATTCGTACGTTCTTTCTCTTTGTAAGGACTTCTCTGATAAGATGTATACCGACGCTGTAAGAGCAGGCGGTGAAAAGTATGCCGAAATACTCCAGCTTGCGGTCCGTCAGACTATAGGCGCGCATAAGGCTGTAGTGGACGAGAACGGAGAGATACTCTTTATATCAAAGGAGTGTTACTCCAACGGCTGTGCCGCAACCGTTGACGTAAGTTATCCTTCGATACCATTTTTCCTTCTCTACAATCCCGAGCTTGTAAAGGGAATGATGCGTCCCATATATAAGTTCGCGAGAAGCGACGCATGGAAATTTGACTTTGCACCTCACGACGCAGGACGTTATCCCGCAGTCGACGGACAGAGATACGGTCTTAAGGAGGGCGTGCTCCTCTTTGAAAAGCAGATGCCCGTAGAGGAATGCGGAAACATGATAATAATGGATGCCGCAGTAGCGGTCGCTACAAACGACGTTTCGTTTGCAGACGAGCATCTCGATCTTCTTGAGCAATGGGTTAAATACCTTATAGACAACGGTGAGGACCCCGGACATCAGCTTTGCACGGATGATTTTGCGGGTCACCTCGCTCATAACTGTAACCTTTCTCTCAAGGCTATTATGGGCATAGCGTCCATGGGTATCATCTACAAGATGAAGGGACAGGTCCGCGAGGGAAGAAAATATATCACTATGGCAAAGAGCTATGCCAAGAGTTGGATAGAGAGAGCCTCCAATAAGGATGGAAGCTATAAGCTTGCGTTTGATGCGGAGGATACCTTCAGCATGAAGTACAATATCGTATGGGATAAGCTCTTCGGACTCGATATTATGCCTAAGAGCGTGCTCGCCTCCGAGTTTGCAAGCTATAAGAAGAGAATTCATCCGTATGGCATGCCGCTCGATAACAGAAAGCCGTATACAAAGAGCGACTGGCTCGTATGGACAGCAACTCTTGCAGAGAGAAAAGAGGATTTTGAAGAATTTGTCTCTCCTCTTTGGCTTTTCTTCCACCTCTCTCCCTCGAGAGTTCCTATGACAGACTGGTATTATACAATTACCGCTTGCCATTCCGAATGGGGTAAGCTTGAGCACATAAGCGCAAGAAAGAGCTTCAGAAACCGTACGGTACAGGGAGGACTCTTTATCAAGCTTCTCGAGCATTCGGGAATCATGAAATTTGACCTTTAATAAAATAATTTATAATAAACAAGAAGGGAAAAACATATTATGAAAAAGACACTTACCGACAGAACTTTCGTGTGGGCGCACAGAGGCGCTTGCGGTTACGCACCTGAAAACACAATGCCCTCATTCAAGCTTGCTCTCGATATGGAAGCAGACGGAATCGAGCTTGATGTTCATTTCTCTAAGGACGGAAAGATAGTTGTTTGCCACGACGAGAAGATAGACAGAACCTCCAACGGTCAGGGAAAGATCACGGATTATACCTATGAAGAGCTTCTTGCTTTCGATTTCGGTGTAAAGTTCGCTCCCGAGTTCAAGGGAACAAAGATCCCGCTTCTCTCCGAGGTGTATGAGCTTTTCGCACCTACGGGTAAGGTAGTAAACGTTGAGATAAAGAGCATAGATCCCGCTATTCCTGCGGCTCTTGTAGCCCTTGAGAAGGAGTACGGAATGGAAGGCAGAGTTATCTACTCCTCCTTTGACCATGAGCAGATCGCACGCACGCTCGTAGCAGATCCCAACGCTTTCATAGCTCCTCTTTACAGCTTCAATATGGTAAAGGCTTGGGACTACGTTGCAAACATTCCCGCAAAGGCTTCTCACCCCAAGATGAATCAGGTAGACCTTTATCCCGAGTACGTTGAAGAGATGCACAAGAGAGGCATCCGCGTTCATGCATGGACGGTAAATACCGCGGAAGACGTAAAGCATCTTGCAGAAGCAGGCGTTGACGCAGTGATCACAAACTATCCCGACGTTGCGAAGAAGGCTCTTGACTGATAGTTTTTTGATATAATAAAAGCTTGACCAAGGGAACTTTTCTTGTAAAGGTTCCCTTGGTGAGCATAAGCACAGATTTACGAAGGATTCATTTTTTGAGGAAATACCTCAACATCATATTTAATTGGAGTTTACAATGGACAGAAATAATATTAAGATAGCAGTGCTCGCAGGAGGTCTCAGCCATGAAAGAGACGTTTCGCTCGTCTCGGGAAGCCTTATTGCGAATTCTCTCGCCAAAAGCGGATATAAGGTAGCGCTTGCAGACGTATTCATGGGATGTGAGAAGGTTGACGTGAATACCTTTACAAGCAGATCTGATTATTTGTATACAGTTGGTGAAGAGGTTCCCGACCTTGAAAAACTTAAGAGAGAAAGAGGCGGAAAATCCGAAATAGGAGAAAACATAATAGATCTTTGCCACGCGGCTGACGTAGTGTTTATGGCTCTTCACGGTGGCATGGGTGAAAACGGGAAGCTCCAGGCCATGCTTGAGATCCTCGGAATACGCTACACGGGTTCTCCTTCTCTCGGAGCCGCTATAGCTATGGATAAAAACATATCAAAGCAGCTTATCAGAGGTGTTGGAGTTCCCACTGCCGATTGGCTTTGTTATGAAAAGAATATCAACGAATACACGGAGGAAGATTACGCCAATCGCGTAGGATATCCCTGCGTTATAAAGCCGTGTTGCGGAGGCTCGAGCGTCGGCGTAAGCTTTGCGGATGATTTCGAGGGTCTTAAGGAGGCTCTTGACAGTGCATCAAAATATGAAAACAGCATAATCGTTGAAAGGAAGATAACCGGAAGAGAGCTTACGGTCGGAGTTATAGACGGAAGAACTCTCCCTCCCGTGGAGATAATTCCGAAGAGCGGCTTTTACGACTATGCGAACAAATATCAATCCGGAAGGACCGAGGAGATATGCCCCGCACCTCTTACAAAGGAAGAGAACGAGAGACTTTCGGCTCTTACAATGAAGGTGTTCAACGCGCTGAAGCTCGGAAGCTATGCACGTATCGACTTCATATATGACGGAAATGAATTTTATTGCCTTGAGGCAAATACTCTTCCGGGCATGACACCTCTTTCACTCCTTCCGCAGGAAGCAAAGGCTATAGGAATAGATTATGATGCGCTTTGCGATAAGCTCGTAAAGCTTGCTCTTAGAAAGTGATAAATATGCTTAAAGAAAAGATTGAAAAAGTAATAAAAGAGGCGGGACAGTACGTAAAGAACGTTGATTATTCTCACGTTGAGATGCATTCTAAACTGAATTTCCGCGACCTGTGCACCGAGCACGATGAAAAAACACAGGCGTTCCTCTACGCAGAGCTGAAAAAGATACTTCCCGAGGCAAAGTTTATAGGCGAGGAGGATTCTCACTCGTCGGAGAGCCTTGAAGGCTACTGCTTTATTATAGACCCGATAGACGGAACCACAAACTTTGCTCTCGATTACCACCACAGCGCAATATCGATAGCTCTCGTCAAGGATGGCGAGGTAGTGCTCGGTATGGTGTATAATCCTTATCTTGACGAGCTCTTTTGGGCGGAGAAGGGAAAGGGCGCATACGTGAATGAAAAGCCCATTTCGGTTTATGATACCGATCTTAAACACAGCCTTCTCGGATTCGGTACGTCTCCGTATCATATGGAGCTTGCAAAGGAGACGTTTGATCTTACGTATTCTATATATCCGCACGTTATGGATATAAGAAGATGCGGTTCTGCCGCTCTGGATATCTGCTACGTTGCCGCAAACAGACAGAACGTATTCTTTGAAACGATACTTCAGCCTTGGGATTATGCAGCAGCATCTCTTATCCTTTCCGAGGCGGGCGGTATGATCACCGATATGCTTGGAGGAAGGATAGACCTTCTTCACGGATGCTCGATATGTGCGGGCAACGGCCGTTCTCATGCTGAGTTTATTGATTATTACAAAAGCTTCAAGGAAAGAAGAGGATAATGCTATGAAACTTTTAGGACTTAAGAACGTTAAGCTTGAAGGCGGTTTTCTCAAGGACAAGCTCGATCTTGTCAGAAACGAAACCGTCGATGCCGTATGGAACAGATTTTATGAAACCGGACGCGTAGGAGCATACGAATGCGATCCGAAGGCGGAATTTCCGGCACACGTATTCTGGGACTCGGACGTTATCAAGTGGGCAGAGGGTGCTGCGTACTACCTCGGACTCGAATATGATAAGGAGCTTGACGACAAGATAAATATGCTTGCCGAGCTTATGGAAAAGAATGCGTTTGAGGACGGATACTACAACTGCTACTATGCCGTTCACCCCGAGCTTACACGCTTTACAAACAGAAACAACCACGAGCTTTACTGCGCGGGACATCTCTTTGAGGCGGCAGTCGCATACTATGAGGCTACAGGCAATGACAGACTTATAAAGATATCCTCAAAATACGTTGACTGCATAACAAAGATATTTATGGAGGAGAAGGGTGCGTCCTTCACAACTCCGGGTCACCAGGAGATAGAGCTTGCCCTTCTCCGCCTCTACGACGTTACGGGAGATGAGAAGTATCTCGACCTTGCACGCTTCTTCCTGGTTATGCGCGGCCACGGAATAAAGGAAGATAAGGGACAGTACAATCAGAGCCACGTTCCCGTAGTTTCTATGGATGAGGCTGTAGGACACTCTGTAAGAGCGTGCTATCTGTATTCGGGTATGGCAGATTACGCTGCTGTAGCAGACGATACGCCTATGGCTGTTGCTTGCAAGCGACTTTTTGATAACATTGCAAAAAAGAAGATGTACATAACAGGCGGTATCGGATCAACAAAGCTCGGTGAGGCGTTTACAGAGGCGTATGATCTTCCGAACGACCTTGCATACGCGGAGACGTGTGCGTCTATAGCTCTCCTTTTCTTTGCTACGAGAATGCAGAGACTTCAGAACGATTCGAAATATGCTGACGTTGCCGAGAGAGCACTTTATAACGGAGTTATGTCGGGTCTTTCTCTCGACGGTGTTTCCTTCTTCTATACCAATCCGCTTGAGATAAACATGCGTAACAGAAGCAGATATAAGGCAAACGTAGTTCCTGAGGCTTTTCCGATAACACAGCGCAAGCGTGTGTTCGGATGCTCCTGCTGCCCTCCGAATATAGTAAGACTTATGCCCTCTCTCGCGGCATATGCTTACGGTGTTGACGGCGACACTCTCTACGTAAATCAGTATATGGACAGCAGCGTAGATCTTGACGGTATGAAGGTAAAGGTCACGACCGTTTACCCCGTGAACGGAAATATAAAGATCAGCGCAAGCGGAACGAAGAGGATAGCTCTCAGAATTCCCGATTGGTGCAAGTCGTTCACACTTGATTCCGAATATACTATGCAAAACGGATATGCAGTAGTAGAAAACCCCTCCGAGCTTACGCTCGTACTCGATATGCCCGTAAGATTTGTAAAGGCAAATCCGAAGATCGCGGCATGCAGAGGCAAGGTCGCAGTCATGAGAGGCCCGATCGTTTACTGTGCGGAACGCGTAGACAACAACTTTGATATATTCTCCTTCTTTGCGGGAGAAAAGAGCGACGTTACCGTAGGAGAAGCCTATGGAGGTCTCCCCACCGTTGAATTTACCGGTCATACGGTAGAGTGCGACGACGTGCTTTATTCGGATTCGTTCGAGCCCGAAAGAACACCCCGCCGGATAAAGCTCATTCCTTACTATGCATTTGCAAACAGAGGAGAGAGCGATATGGCGGTATGGCTTAACGATTGATTCATCAAAATTGAAAGGAAGATCAAAAGAAATGGCATTTTCAAAATTTCTTGACTCGAGACGCGAGGGCTGTAAAGCTCTTGTTAAAGAGCTTTCCAAGGCCTTCTCCTACGTCAGTATTCTCGGAAGCCACGTCGTTTCCTCAAGAATAGCTGCCGACAGACGCAGCTCCGTTATGGGTGAGGGTGGTCTTTCCGAGTGCGGATTCGTTATAAAAATGCATAACGGAAAGGCGTTCTACGAATATTCTCTCGATGATATAAGCGGGGATAAGGCAGAGCTTGCAAAGAGGATACTTTCTTCCCTTGAGCTTGACAGAGAGCTTTCTGATAATACGATAGACGTAAAGCTCCTTTCGGACGAGCCTATGGTACAGTCATTCTCGCGTGAGAGCGACTGCGACAAATATTCTGACAGTGAGCTTCTCGCGTTTTGCGAAAAAATGAGAGATGAAGCTCTTGCTCTTGACAGCAGGATATTGAACTTCTTCGTTTCTATAGCCCCCTTTACCGTATCAAAGCTTTTCATTACCGAAAACAGGGAGCTCGACCAGAACTATTCGTGGGTGAATATGAATGCGTTTTTGGTCCTTCGCGACGGAGAAAAGATGGTGCAGACCTATGACGGAGTCTACTCGCATCTCATATCCGAGGTGATCGCTTCGTTTCCCGCTATAGTTGCCCCCTTGGTCGAAAGAGCCGGCAAGCTTGCAAACGCAAAGCCGATAGTACCGGGCGTTTACGACGTTATAACAGACCCGACGATAAGCGGTCTTATCGCTCACGAGGCGTTCGGTCACGGAGTTGAGATGGACCAGTTCGTAAAGGACAGAGCGCTTGCCAAGGAATACGTGGGAAAGTACGTGGCATCTCCGATATGTAATATGCGCGACGGTGCGGCTTCCGCACTTTCTACCGCTTCCTATTTCTTTGACGACGACGGAGTATTGGCTCACGATACACAGATAATCAAGGACGGTGTCCTCGTTGCCGGTATTTCCGACCTTGCTTCTGCGACACAGCTCGGAACAGAGCCTACGGGTAACGGAAGACGTGAGTCGTATAAGAGAAAGGCTTATTCGAGAATGACAAATACCTTCTTCGAGCCGGGAAAAGACAAGCTCGAGGATATGATAGCCTCCGTAAAGCACGGATATATGCTCTTTAAGACCAATAACGGCATGGAGGACCCGAAGAACTGGCAGATACAGTGTACTGCGGAATACGGTATAGAGATCGTTGACGGCAAGCTTACAGACAATTACGTCTCTCCCGTGGTTATGAGCGGGTACGTTCCCGATCTTCTGAAATCCATTTCGATGGTATCCGACGACTTCAAGGTCATCGGAAGCGGAGGATGCGGAAAGGGTTATAAAGAATGGGTGCGCGTTTCTGACGGCGGCCCTGCGTTGAAGGTTAAGGTGAAGTTGGCATGAGACCTGATATAATAGAAAAGCTTTTAAAAGAAAACACCGCCGTTTGCGGTTATAAGATAAGAAGCGAAAGAGTAGAATCATACGAGCTCTTCTTTGTCCACAGCAAGCTTGAAACGGTAAGAAGCACCGACACTACTTCTACAGACGTTACCGTTTACGTAGACCACGACGGAAAGAAGGGTGACGCAAGCTTCAAAATATACGCCTCAACCGAGGAGGATGAAGCAAGAGAAAAGATACAGGCAGCCGCAGAAAAGGCTTGCCGTATCGATAACGAATATTACGAGCTTCCTTCGAATGAGACGCTTGACGGAGCTATAGACTCTGATTTTGCCGACTATGAGCCGAAGACTCTTGCCCGTCTCATTTCGGATGCGGTATTTTCCGCAAACACCTACGGAAACGGATCGATAAATGCTCTCGAGGTGTTTATCAATAAGCATACCGTCAGCGTGAAAAACAGCCGCGGTATCGACAAGAGAGAATTAAAGTACAGTGCCATGGTAGAGGCTATACCCACGTGGACCGACGGAGAGTCTGTAGAGCTATACGAGGCTAAACGCTTTAACAGTTTCGATTCTGATGAGATAAGAGAAGAAATAGAAGAGAAGATGAGAGAGGTAAGGGACAGAGGCAGAGCAGTCACTCCTTCCGAACCGCTCACGTGCAAGGTGGCTCTCGACGCACACGAGCTTGCCAGACTTTTCTCTGAAGCCGCTCACAATGCCAATTATTCTTCGGTATACACCCATTCAAATCTTTTTTCTATAGGAGACGCTCTCCAAAAAGAGGCGAAGGGCGACAGAATTTCGATAACCATGAAGGGTGCTATAAAGGGAAGCGTTGCGTCTGCTCTTTTTGATAATGACGGCATTACCCTGATTGATACCGAGATAGTAAAGGACGGAGTGTTTACAAATTATTACGGTGGAAACCGATATGCGCAGTATCTGAAGGCACCCGTCACCGGTGAGCTTTCCTGCATGCAGGTCGCTACCGGAAGCCTCACCGACGAGGAGCTGAAAAGCGAGCCGTATTTCAGATGCGTTTCGATGTCCGGTCTTCAGGTCGATGCCTATAACGATTATATAGGCGGAGAGGTAAGACTCGCTTATTATTGCGACGGAGATAAGGTCATTCCCATGACCGGAATATCCATATCGGGTAAGCTCAGCGAGGCTCTCAGCTCGGTAAGGCTATCCGACTGTGAGATATGCTCGGGAAGATATACCGGACCTAAGATCGCCCTTTTTGAGGGGATCGCAATAAACTGATCCGATTAAAAACAGCTCGGAACACCGTTTGTATTCCGAGCTGTTTTTTATATGCTTATTTAAATGCGTTCGCACTGAGTGCCGCGCCTATTACAGTTCCGTACTGGGCCATATCCGGAGTTATGAAATTCATTCCGAAAAGGCGGTTGAAGGTAAGTATGGTATCGTTTATCGTTGAGATCGTTGTGAGATTTCCCGTGAGTACAATATCCTTTATTCCGTAGGATCTTGCGGCAAACACCGCGATCATTCCTATAGTTTCGGCAACCATATTGCAGAGACCGAGCGCAATATCGTGCTTGTTTGCAAGATCGGAGAGATTTCCGAAGTTAGACGCGGTGAGATCGTCGTTCATGTTCTCATACGTTTTCTTTTTGGAAAGGTTCTTTATACGCAGGTCTACCTTGTCGAGATTTCCGCCCTCGCAAAGTGATTCAAGATGAGTTATGTCGTCAATTCCGAGCATTTTGCGGGAAAGGCCTACTATAGTTCCGCCTCCTACGCCCGTACCGCCAAGGTAGGTGGTCTGTACGTCTGATCCAACCTTTTTTGCGTGGATGAGAGCGGTACCCGTTCCCATGGATACGACGATCGCCTCGTTAAGTCCGGAAAGGTAAAGACCGCCGCGTCCTATACTCGAGAATTCGTCGACCTTTCTGCACTCGAGAGAGTATATCGGATCGTTTATATAAGATGCACCGACTCCGGTCATAAGTATTGAATCTATATCGGAGAGGGCTATTCCGTTTTCGAGAGTGAATTTTCCGAAGGCACCGTAAATGCTTGTCAGCTGGTCTGTTGCCTTTACAAACATCGGGGGTATGAGCTCGGGAGCATTCTTGCTCAGGTCAAATCCGACTATTTTGGTAGTGGAGCCTCCGACGTCTATTCCAATGATTTTTTTCTTGTACATGTTTTCCTATCCTCAATAGTAAATTTACAAATAATATTATAACATACTCTTGTAAAAAAATCAAGTCTGTGATATAATATTAGTAATAAAATTTTTGTTACATACACAGAGAGGTAATTGTTATGGACTTTAAGAACCCCGACAACGGCATTTTACTTGAAAAGGATCTTTATATCTTTGATATGGACGGAACCATTTATCTTGGATATAACGTGTTTGATTATGCCGTACGCTTTATCAACAATCTCCGTAAGAGCGGAAGACGCGTTCTTTTCTTCACAAACAATGCGTCGCATACAAGTGATTTCTACGTAAGCAAGCTCACAAAGCTCGGTTTTTCACCAACAAGAGAAGAAATAATGACGTCGGGAGACGTTACAATAGAATTTCTTAAGCGCCACAGACCCGGAAAATCTGTTTATCTCGTAGGCACGGACGAGCTTGTTGCAGACTTTAAGGCTAACGGAATAAACGTTCTTACAGGTAAAGAGGAAAGTGCTGATATAGTTGTTACAAGCTTTGATACTTCTCTTACGTATGAGAAGCTTGACAACGCCTGCAGATTTATCAGAAACGGCGCAGAATATCTTTCCACGCACCCCGATTTCAACTGCCCCACAGAGACAGGCTTTATTCCCGACAGCGGAGCTATCGCGGCATTCTGTACTGCATCTACGGGAAAGGTTCCCACATATTTCGGCAAGCCCTATGCAGAGACGGTCGAGATGATCAGCGAGGCTACAGAGATAGCAAGAGAGAGAATGTGCATATTCGGTGACAGACTCTACACTGATATAGCGCTCGGAAAGAAGCACGGTGTTACCGCAGTCCTCGTCCTTTCGGGCGAAACACATATGGAAGACGTTGACGCAGCAAGCGTTGCGGAAAAACCGGATTTCGTATTCCCGTCACTCAATGAGGTCGATGAGGTAATGTTCGGCTGATAATAACAGCGTATTACGGGGTATTGCACCGATCTTGCAATACCCCATTCTTTAAATTCATGCGGAGAGGTCCGCGATTAAACGTATGAAAGGAGGCGCGGTATGGCATTCGATGCGGGAATGATGAGATGCGCCCTTTATGAGATAGAGCGCGAGTCGCTCGGGGCAAGAGTAGAAAAGGTATACCAGCCCGAGAAGGATGAGATAGTGATAAACATCCGTTCGAGAAGCGGCGGAAAGAGAATAGTTGTAAATTCCGGATCATGCGGCAGGATATCCTTTACCGATATAGCGAGAGAGAATCCTCCCTCACCGCCTACCTTTTGTCTGAGTCTTCGCAAGCATATTACAGGTGCCTTGCTTACAAAAATAGAACAGATAGATTTTGAAAGAGTTGCTCTTTTTGAATTCAATGCAAGAGACGAGATGGGCTTTGAATGTGTCAAGAGGCTTTACTGTGAGGTAATGGGACGTTATTCGAACATCATTCTCACAGACGGTGAGAACAGAGTGCTCAACGCTCTCAAATGTGTTGATATCACCACCTCGTCCAAAAGGCAGGTGCTCCCCGGCTTTCTGTATGAGCTTCCCCCAACACAGAACAAAAAGGATCCTCTTAAAGCCTCTTATGAGGATGCTGTGAGAATATTCAGAGAAGCAGACCCCGATACTCCCGCCCAAAAATATATAACCGACACCTTCTGCGGAATAAGCCGTTCAAATGCCGGAGAGATAGTCTACAGAGCAAGCAAGCACACGGATACCGTAATGGGCCGGTGCAACATATCTCTGCTTGCAAAGACGTTTTTTGAATTTTTCTCAGACGTACGTGAGGGCAGATATTCTCCGTCGGCAGTTTACGACGGCAGCCGTGTCGTGGATTATTCGTTCGCAAGGCTTACCTCGTATGAGGGAAAGGAGACGGTGTGCTTTGACTCTCCGTGCGCTATGCTTGACAAGTGCTTTGCTGACAGAGATAACGATGCTATGGTCAGAAGCCGCGCGTCGGATATTCTGAAGCTTCTTTGCAATGCGGAGGCAAGGATAGAAAAGAAGCTGAACAAGCAGTATGCGGAGCTTGAAGAAAGCAAAAGGATGGACGAGTATAAGCTCAAGGGCGATCTTATCACGTCAAACATATATGCAATAAAAAGAGGTGACGAGGAGGTCACTCTCACAGATTACTCAAGCTATACCGAGGAAGGCGGCTTCGCTACGGTGACACTCAAGCTTGATAAGAGCATGAGTCCGTCTCAGAATGCGGGATATTATTATAAAAAATACAATAAAGCAAAAAAAGCCTCCGAGGTGCTTATCGTTCAGATAGAAAACGCAAAGAGGGAGCTCGAATATATAAAAACGGTCTTCGACTGCCTTTCACGTGCAACCACCCCGACAGAGCTCGCCGATATACGCGAGGAGCTGTACACCTCGGGATATTCGTCAAAGATGAAGCACGGAGGCGTTCAGAAAAAGAAAAAGGCAGATTTCCTCAAATTCAGAACGAGCGGAGGGTATACCGTGCTCTGCGGAAGAAACAATATTCAAAACGACCTTCTTACACATAAGGAGGCAGAGAACTACGATTATTGGTTCCACGCAAAGAATGCGCCCGGTTCTCACTGCATAATGGTGTGCAGCGGAGAGGAGCCGAGTGAAAAGGACTTTACAGAGGCTGCGATGATAGCCGCAGTACACTCCTCGCTGTCCGATTCTCCTATGGCAGAGGTGGATTATACCTATGCAAAGCACGTAAAGAAGCCGAGCGGAGCAAAGCCGGGCTTCGTTATATATCATACGAATTATTCGGCATACGTAAAGCCGGATCGTGAGTACGTGGAAAAGCTCAAGGTGAAATAAGGCCTTATTGAGAGAAATTGCGAGAATAAAATTTTCGGGAAGGGAAGAGACGTTCAGAATATGAAAAGAAAGTTACTTAATAAAAAAAGAATTGCCGTACTCGGATCATGTGCCGTTCTCATTCTTGCCCTTCTTACCGCGGTGCTCTGGCAGGGGCTTACCGTAAGCACCTACAGTGTGTATTCTGATAAGGTGGATAGCGGTATAAGGCTATGCGTTATAACAGACCATCACGCTTCAAGCTACGGCAAGGACCAAAAAAAGCTCGTTTCCGCGATAGAAGATCAGGATCCCGACGTTGTACTTATAATTGGAGATCTCTTCGATGAAGACAGAAAAACCGACAATGCCGAGGCTCTTCTGCGTGCTATAGGCAAGAAATATACCTGCTATTATACCACGGGTAACCATGAATACAGGACAGGAAGATGCGAAGAGCTTAAAACACTTGTACGCACGTACGGAGTAACCGTGCTCGACGGTGACGTTATAGAGCTTACGGTCAACGGTCAAAGCATCAAAATATGCGGTATAGATGATCTGTTTGGTTTTGGGGATAAGACTTCTGAGTCACTTTTGCCGTTTGATAACGCACTCGGAGAGCTGTACAGAGAGGCCGGAGAGGATTCATTCTCGGTTCTTCTTTCACACAGACCTCAGCAGGCGGATCTTTATTCAAAGTATAAGTTTGATCTTGTTCTGTCTGGTCATAATCACGGCGGTCAGGTTCAGATACCCTTTACCGGAAAGGGACTTTTTACACCTACAGACGGATTTTTCCCTGAATATGACGGTGGAGAATATAGCCTCTCGGATGATACTGTCATGATAGTCAGCAGAGGATTATGTAAGGACCTTTTGCCGAGGGTGTTCAATCCGCCCGAGCTGATCACGGTCGATATACTTCCGCAATAAGGCGTATACTGTATTTAGTGAATGGCGAATTCTTCAAGGTGTGATCTCGCCTGCATAGGCGGAAATAATATCACAAAGGAGGTGCTTCTATGAAAAGAAAATTTGTTGCAACCTTACTTCTTGTTCTTGGAATTATCCTTATATGTGTAGCTGCTATACTTTCGGTTATTTCTGCGAATGATAAGGACGTAATTGGCGGAGCAGACCTCTACACGTTGGTTTTTGTGTTTTTCCGGCAACATAGCGGAATATATTTCTTGCTTGCCGCGTTTGGTATTATTTCAATAGTCGTATCGGTTATTATACGTATATTTAAACGGAAATAAAACAGAAAGGAGTCTATGTGATGAAGAAATTTATATCGTTAATTCTCGTTTTAACAATATGTCTCGCTTTTTCATCCTGCGCCGTAAATCCCGAGAATTATTCCTTGGCACTTGCGGCGAAAGCAATTGAGGTCGAATACTCGGATGCGAAAGAAGAAAGCTATGAGAATTTCCTTGACAAGTTAGATGCCTTTGCTTCAAAGCTTACCTATGAGGTCTATGCAGACAGCAATAAGCAATCGAATATTTGCATCTCGCCCGTGTCGGTCTATATGGCACTCGCTCTTGCAACCGAGTGTTCGGGCGGCGAAACAAGGGATGAAATACTGAACGCCGTGGGTGTTACCTACGATGAGGTAAAGAATTTCACCAAGGTGCTTTATGCCTTCTCCAACCGCGAGTATTACTACACCAATATGATGAATAACAAGAAGATCCTCGCATTCGAGGAGCTTGCAAATTCTATTTGGGTGGATAAGAATACTACGCTCAAAGAAGATGGTATAAACGATCTTGCAAGTAACTTTAACTGCGACTTGTTCAGCGTGAACTTTAAGACGAGTGAGGGCGAGAAGGCGATCAACGCCTATATCAAGGACAAAACACACGGTGTTATTGACAGTGACCTCGATCTGTCACCCGAGACCTTGATCACGCTCATCAATACGTTCTATCTCAAAGAGGTTTGGAACGAGGATGGTGACGAGCTTAAGTTTACCGATAAGGCGTATGATTTCAAAAACGCAGACGGAAGCATGATAAACACCAAGCTGCTTCAAGGCTATTATTTTAACGGTAACATCTACGAAGGAGAGGGATATACCTCATTCTACACAAGAACAGAGCACGGCTTTGATATTAAGTTTATCCTTCCCACCGACGGACATACTCTTGAGGAAGTATTCACCTCGGACAACATTTACAATATCAACAATCTCGGTGATTACGGATACATTGATGAGGAAAACAAGCTTTTGCATCACACAAGAGTCTTTTTCCCGGAATACAAGGCTTCCTTTGACGGTGATCTCGCCGAGATACTCAAAAACGATTTTGGAATCAACGATCTGTTTGATTTTGAACAGTGCGACCTTTCAAACGTAACAGACGAGAAGCTTGCTTGCGACGGTGTTATCCATAAGTGTAGCATCGACGTGAATGATAGGGGCATCGAAGGTGCGGCTGTTACCGTTATGCCGATGGCAGGCGCGGCAGGTCCTCTTGATGGATATGAGGAGGTATATCACGACTACATCGTTGACAGAGCCTTCGGGTTCGTGATCACAGATAGCTACGGTGCAGTTCTTTTTGCCGGTGTTGTGAATAGTGTGAATTGATACTTACGGTATATTTATAATAAAAAGGCTGATTCGCCGTTATGTGTTTGGCGGATCAGCCTTTATTTTTGATTTTTTGCCGCATACAGAGCGAGTTTTTTATTTTCACCGATACTGTGATACGGTAAAAGCTCGTGCGTAAGCCCACGCTTTGCGCAATATGAGGTTATTCTTTCAAGCTCCGCCCCGTCGTTATATTCGGGAATAACGGGCGTGCGGATAATTATTTTCTTGCCTGTGCGTATCAGCTTTTCAAGATTGTCGAGTATAAGATAATTATCAACCCCCGTGCCGAGCTTATGAAGCGCGGGATCAATGGCCTTGATATCGTAAAGGAAGCATGATACGTAAGAAAGTACCGCTTCAAAATGACTCCACGGAACGTGCCCTGCAGTGTCTATTGCTACGTCAATACCTCCAAGAACGCACCTCCTTGAAAGCTCGGCTAAAAAACTCGGATAAAGCATGCATTCTCCGCCCGAAAACGTTACTCCACCGCCGCTTGCACGGAAAAAATCCAGATCCTCTGCTGCGATAGAGTAAAGCTCCTCTGCGGTATATCTGTGACCGTAGAGTTTTCTCGCACCCTGCGGGCACATGGCGGTACATTCTCCGCAGGATATACATTCCTCACGGCTCCGACATATTCTTTCACATATTCCGCATCCGATACATTTTTCGGAAAAGAGAGCAAGCTCGGGTGCAGGTGATTTTCCCTCGGGGTTGTGACACCATTTGCAGTCAAGATTGCAGCCCTTGAAGAAAAAAGCAGTTCTTACGCCCGGACCGTCTGCGGTCGAGGATCTGTTTATATCAAAGACAAACGGTATCATGCTTCGGTAAGTATATTCATTTCCTCGTCGGTGAGCTCTAAATACGCACCGCTGCAATTATCCGAGAAATGCTTTGGATTTGACGAGGAAAAAAGCGGAATGACTCTCGGATATCCCTTCATTCTGTGAGCGTTGCACATCCAAGCGATAGCAAGCGCACTGCGGGAGACTCGCTTTTCAAGTGCCATTTTCGAAAGGATCTCAAGCCTTGCGCCTCCGACGTAGTTTTCGGGCAGACGCTCGGGCATTTCGTACGCTCCGCGAATAAGAGAGGAATATGCTACAAGCGGGATGTCCTTGTCCTCCAGAAATCTCAGACGCTCGCGGCCTGTGTTTTCGTTAAAAATATAATTAGGTTTAATATCGTGGCGTGCGTTGAGGTAGGTGAATCTTTGCTGCATCACCGTATAGGGCGTAAGTCCTTTTTCCTTTGCGGTATAGTTGAACTCGGCAAATCTCCAGGTATCGTAATTGCTTCCGCCGAGAAGGCGCACCTTTCCCTTTTTTACGAGCAAGTCAAACGCCTCGGCGGTTTCCTCTATTGGAGTATTCGGGTCATCGGTGTGGGCGTAATAGAGATCGATACGGTCGGTTCTGAGCTTGCGAAGGCTTTCGTCGCACCAATATTCGATCTGCTCGCGTCTAAGTCCGGCTCCTGCTCCGTGACGGTCAAAGCCGACCTTCGTTGCAATAATTAATTTATCACGGCACCCTCTGTCGCTGAGCCACTCTCCGAGGAGCGTTTCACTTTCGTCGCCCGTTCCTGCCCAGTGAGCATAGTTGTTTGACGTGTCGATAAAGTTGCCTCCCATATCAACGTAGGAATCAAGGATCCTGTAAGCAGCCTCCTTTGAGACCGTAGTTCCGAACATCATAGCCCCAAGGCAGATCGGAGAGACACTGAGTCCGTTTGTAAGAGTGATTTTTTTCATGCTTATCCCTCTCTGTTATTTCATTCTTTCAATAATATCATTCTGCAGCGGCCTTGAAATATCTACGAAAATACCGCTGTATCCGGTTATCCGCACTCTCAGATCCCTGTGCAGCTGCGGATTTATCTGCGCATCCAGAAGCTCCTCTCGGCTTACCGAGGTCACCTGTGCGTGCAGCCCTCCGCGATTGAAATAAACCGCAAGTATAGAGGCAAATACATCGATTCCGTCTTCCTTTTGAAATTGCTTCGGGTCGACGTCAAGATTGAGTGCGCCCGAGACAAAGCCGTCTGAAGGTATATTGAGCATGGAATTGAGCATCCCCGTAATTCCGGAAGTACACGAGCCGTTGGCAGGCCGTGAGTTCTGAGTGAACGGCATTCCGGCACGGCGACCGTCCGGAGTCGCTCCGTATTTTCGTCCGTATTTGATGTGCCAAGTGTCACTCTGTAAGCAGGGCACACCGATAAAACCGTCGCTTTCCATATATTTTTTTGAGCACTTGCGTGCGATATTTGCCATTTCCTCTGCAAGTCTTTTCACGTGCATATTGGAAAAGGCGTCGTTACTTCCGTATTTGGGAACCGATCTGCAGAGTGCAAGTGTCATTTCGTGGCCTTCAAAATCAGAATCTACCGCATCGAGAAGCTCGCCGAGTGTCAGCCTTTTGTCACGGAAAACGAGCGCGTCAATAACAGTAAAACAGTCGCATACGGTTCCGAACATCTGAAAATTCAATAGCGCAAAGATGTATTTGGCACAGGCTGTGAAGCACTCTCCGCGTTCTATCGGCGCCCTTGTGAAGCAATCGCAGAAAAAGCATACGGATGAAGGCCTCATTCGTCGAATACGCACCTCACGGACGCCTCTCTCGATCTTTTTTTCGCAAAACGAATTCATAAAGTCGAAGTAATCCGAATAGATATCCTCGATAGTTACGTCCGTACGGTCGCGGTATTTATGAAGGATGTCTATAAGCACGTCCTGCCAGCCCTTTTGCGGAATGCGGGCAAAGGAATACGGATCCGCGCGCTTACCCTCGGAGACGTACACGTCATAGTGGCGTGCCGAAGGTGCCCCATTTATCCAAAAGCTATGAGATCCCGGGGAAGGCCAATTGCATCCGAAATGATGATAATCGGCAAAATCCTCCTCGGGAAGACCGAGGCGGCGATAGGCGCTCTTTACGCATGAGTCGTTATAGAACATAAGAGCGGACGAGGAAAGAGCGCGCGATGAAAGTATCCTCCAAAGCTCGGGGTATTCTTTATCCATTCCGGGTGAGTAGTAAAATACAACGACGGGATTTTTAAATTCGGGTTTGATGCATTCGGCAAAAAGATATGTAAGCTCGTTCACCGCATATCTGCCGCCAATATCTGTTCCACCGAGTAAAAGATACTGCGGGGCGTCAAAATTGAATACTCTCGCAAAGGTCGTGGAGTTCGAAGCGTCTCCGATCTGATGCTCTCCGCGTCCCATATTAAGATTGTGCTTGCAGTAGTAATCGGTGATAAGCTCCTTTGCCTCATCACGCGTGAGCCTTCCCGATTCTGTGTCCGCCTTGTAAAAGGGATAAAGAATGCGGTCGAGTCTGCCCACCGTAAGAGTGGGGTTGGCTGTAATATACGAGCAATTTATAAGGGTTATTATCCACATCAGCTGGAGCGCTGTGCGGAAGTCTGAAGGCTTTTCAAGTGCGGCTTTTTTGAGGGTGAGTGAAAGCTCTGTCATCCCACGCTCGCGTGCCGCTTCGGAATATCTGAGAATATAGCGTACGATGGCATCGTACACCTCAATGACCGAGGAGAGGAAGATACGGCTTTCCGGATCGCTTTTGCTGCTCAGCGATGCCTTTGCCTTGGCGATAAGTCCGGGCATACCGTTTTCTGCTATCATATCCCAATCATACGAGCAGTGTCCTGCTGAAAGGACGGAGGTCTTATAAGGGGAACGCGGATCCGAGATAAGCTCGGAGAACATCATTTCCTCATCGTCCGTAAGCTCTCTTTGAACCGATCTCCCGGCAATAAGATCATGACTTTCGATCGGAACCGAGACTCCGTCAAGAAGTGCCGCCACAGCACGTGCAAATCTTACAGGCTGCGGCAGCGAAGGCTCCTCGTTCAGCAAGGAGTGTGCTATGGTTATCCTTTCCGCATCTGCGGCAAGCATCGGGCGTTCGGTCAAGGCAGAAATAGCTTCCTCGACGTTTTTTGTATACGTTTTCATTTTTGTTTACCTTTGTACTGTTACGGTACTTGAAAGATATTCGTTAAACTTGATCTTTGCCAGTTCTTATAGTCGCATATCTCCCAAAAGCGTTTTGGGAGCTTTTGGGAGATATACAAGGATCGCTTCGCTTTTTAGTTTCTCACAAAATCGTTAAGAGGTCCTCTGCCGAGGCCGCCGATCTGTCTTTTTACCTCTTCGCCCTTTTCAAAGCAGATGAGCGTGGGAATACTTACGATACCGTAGAGAGCGGCAAGCTCGTCGCATTTATCCACGTCTACTTTGTAAAATTCAATGTCGGTGTTATCTTCCGCCACCTTTTCAAGTATAGGCGCAAGCATCTTGCACGGACCGCACCAAGTAGCGAAAAAGTCTACGATAACTCTGCCCTCACTGCCCTTTACGAGCTCTTCAAATTCAATTGCGTTAATTTCTTTCATAGTTTGTTCTCCTTTGTTTTTATATTTTAGCAATATGTCTTATTACCTCTTCCGCTGCAAGGAGTCCTCCTATAGGCGGAACGTATGATATCGATGCCGGAACGTTTCTTCCGTTTTCGTCTTTTACGGTCGTTTTTTCGCTTTCACTTGCGCTGAATACGACCTTGAAGCCTTCGATGCCTCTCTTTTTACATTCTCTGCGCATTACGCGGGCAAGTGGGCAGCCGCTCGTTTCATATACGTCGCATATCGAAAAGCCGGCGCTGCTTTTTCTGTTTGCGGTCCCCATGCATGATATGAGGGGTATTCCGAGCTTTCCCGCACGCTCGGCAATATTTATTTTTGCACTTACCGTGTCGATTGCGTCTATGATATAGTCATATCCCGAAAAATCAAGTTCATTCGCATTTTCGGGAAGATAGAACATATCTATCGCAGAAAAACTTATGTCCGGATTTATCGACAGAGCACGCGCCTTGGCGGCGTCTACCTTCTTCATTCCTACAGTGTCTCTCGTGGCGAGTATCTGCCTGTTGATGTTCGTATCACTTACGCAGTCACCGTCTACCGCTGTAATTCTTCCGATTCCCGCTCTGACAAGCGCCTCAAGGGCGTATCCTCCGACTCCGCCCACTCCGAAAATAAGGACGGAAGCGTTTTTCAGGCGGTTGAAGGCTTCGATACCTATGAGTGCTATCTCTCTGTCAAAATAATTATTCTCCATTATATCTCCATCGGCCTATCCGTATTTACGGAAGATGCCTTTTTGCTTTTCAGTATGCGAGCGGTAACAAAGATACCTATAAGGGGGAAGATCATTCCGACGAGCATACCGAGCTTTATCCCAAATTGCTCGGGTGAAAGTCCGAATGTCTGCATAAGAGTATCTGCATCAAAAGCAGCTATTGCGGTGTCGGTGATGATTCCGACGAGCTGAGGACCGACCGAGGCTCCGAGATCTCCGCCCGCAGCCATCATGGCATATATGAACACTCCTCCCGCGGGAAATCTGTCTGAGGCTACTATGAGGCTTCCCGGCCAAAGCATCGAAACGCAAAAGCCTGTGAGAGCACATGCGACAAGGCCTATGAACGGTACTCCCGAGAGCGCCGCAACAAGATAGCAGGCGGTTGCACCGAGCATGCCGAAAAAGAGGACGGGTGCGATGTTTTTGCCTATCTTTGAATAGAGCGTCCTGCCCGTTCCGAGCATGAGGGCAAACAGTGCCGCACCGAAAATATCACCCTTTACCTTATCTATCATGAATGCTTGTTCAAGGTAACCCGAGCACCATTGAGCCATTGTGCATTCAGCGGCTCCTCCGAAGAATATGGCTGCAACGCAGAGCCAGAGGCTCTTGTTCTTTAAGAATTTAAGCACTCCCGAGACTCTTTCTTCCGTTTTCATCTCGGGGATATCGGTTCCGACGAAGAGAAGGACCGAGCTGAGCGGTATCAGCATAAGAACGAGCGCGAGTATCTGCCAGCTTTGGCTTTTGAAGATCGAAAGGAAAAGAGTTGAAAAAATTATCACGAATACGACACCCCACGCATATATGGAGTGAAGCTTGCTCATCTCTCTGTCGGGATCCTTTGCGGGAATAGCGGCGATCACAGGGCTTATAAGCACCTCTGCAAGTCCGTTCGAAGCGGAAAACACGATCGTTCCGATGACGAGCCCGACGTAGGTGTACTCGGGTAGCAAAAAAGGAAAGAGCGCGTATATGAGTAATCCGAGAAGCGTTATTACGGGGGTGAGCTTTATTGCAAGCGGAATGTTGAACCTATGAGAGAAGAAGGAGAATATCAGATCTACCGCAAGCTGTGTGAAAAAGTTTACGAGTACAAGTAGTCCGAGAAGAGAAAATGATATACCGTATTCTCTGTAAAAGGTAGTGAAGAGGACCGGAGAGAGGCTTGCCACCACAGACATCGACATATTGGTGGTGTAACAAGCAAATTTTAATTTCGTGTAATTCGTTTTCATTTGATCTGTCCCTGCTGTTAGATATATTACTGAATATATTTTATCACAAACGTGTGATTTTGTCAAGTGATTATTATACCTTATGGATCATCTGTTGTTTTCCGAAAATTTGGCGTAAAGCCTTTTCGCCATATCGGACATGCGATCCGGAGATACCTTGAGCACTTTTCTGTCATAGGTAAGAAGGCCGTTGGTCTCATCCTCAACGTCGCTGACTTGAGTAAGCACTGTTGCGCAAAGTCCTTTTTCGGTCTCGGGCATTATTTCATCTTCGTAGAGTGATATAAGAGCGTCTTCAAGCTTATCCGTGCTGTCGAAAAATCTGTATCCGTAGGTTTCGTCGGTGTTGAATGAATGCCCGTCTATCTTGCAGACGTATCCTCCGAATTCTGAGAGGACCATAGGTCTGCCCTTTACACTTTTGAGCTTTACCGGTTTAAAATAAACGTGGTCGCTCTCAACGTCAGTGCTGTCTACCTTGAACCAGCCCGAGGTAGTATCGTATATTCTCGTAGGGTCTGCACCCTTTAAGAGATCGTAGCATTCCTTTTCGGAAAACTGCCCCCAGCCCTCGTTGAATATGGTATAGTAGACGACGGATGGGTGATTGTAGAGCGCTTCAATGATACCGAGCGACGTTCTGTAGAATTCTTCGCGTCTCTTTTTGCTTGCGCGGTGCGTGACCCCCTTCTTAAGAAAGACCGTGGGCAACGCGGTATCTATAATAAAGCTGTATTTTCCGCTGTTTATCATATCCTGAAATACGAGCATGCCGTATTTGTCGCAGTAATAGTAGAAAATATCCGGCTCAAGCTTTATATGCTTTCTCAGCATATTGAAGCCGCACTCCTTCATCTTCAGAACGTCTTCTTTGTACCCTCTTTCGGATGCGGGAAGGAATATTCCGTCGGGGAAGTATCCCTGGTCGAGAAGACCGTGGCAGAATATAGGCTCACCGTTAAGAAGAATAAACGATCTTCCGTTCCGTTCACCTATAGATACAGTGCGAAGCGCAAAGTAGGAATACACCTTATCACTACCCGATGTGATCGAAAAATCATAGAGATGAGGATCATCGGGTGTCCAGAGGATCGGAGCTTCAACGTCAAGTCTGAAGTGATCTCCTGTGAATGTGTAGTCTTTGCCGTTGAAGCTGAGCGTTTTCTCCTCCTCTCCTCCGGAGACCTCAAGGTCTATTCCAAGGAGATCGGGTGTGATCTTTATTTTTTCTATATGACTGTTTGGAACGTGTTCTATCCATACCGTCTGCCATATTCCGCTGATCTTGGTGTACCACATTCCGCCGCGTTTCTTCGTCTGTTTTCCGTACGGATAATCAGGGTCTGTTCTGTCGCGTGCCTCTATGCGTATGAGGTTGTTACCGCTTCTGCACATATCGGTGATATCCACGGAAAAGGGCAGATAGCCACCGCGGTTTTCGATTGCCTTACACCCGTTTACATATACCTCGGTTTCGGTGTCGCAGGCTCCTATATGGAGTATAATGCGTTCCTCATCGTTTATTCGAAGGTCAGTGTTCCTTTCATAAACGAGAACGTCGTCATCCGTTATGCTTCTCATTACGCCCGAGAGGCGGCTCTCGGGGCAGAAGGGAACTGTTATTTTACCCGAGTAGACAGAGACGCCATTTCTTTTTATCTCGAAGGACCACTCTCCGTTGAGGCAGATATAAGAATCTCGTTTCATTTGCGGACGCGGATACTCTGCAAACGGAATACCGTCCTTCTTTTCATCATTTTCAAAATCTGTTGTCAGTTCCGCAAAGCGTGTGGGCTTTTTGTTTTTCAAAATAAAGAACACGGGAAATACGATCAGAGCCGCCACGGCTGCCGCTATGAATATATTTGCATTGGGAATAAACGAGACGGTTCCGTCGTTGCCTACGAGAGTATCCGCATTTGCGAGAACGGTCTTTCCGATGTAGGGTCCTATTATTCCGGGAATGAGGACCTGAGAGAATATTCTTATGCCCTGAAGTCTTCCCGATTTTCCCACAGGAGTATTGTCTCTTATCATAGCACCGAATACGGCTATAGACGAAAGGTATCCGCTCATCATAAGAAGCGAGCCTATGAATACGGGTGCGGTGCTTCTTGTCAGATAGAGTATTGCATATCCCAAGACGAGGATAGCTATTGAAAGAGCACCGGATACCGAAAATCCCTTTTTGTCATAAAATCTGCCCCAAACAGCGGTGACTGCCGCCGCAAGGATAACCGCGGGCGCGAGTATCAGCACGTAGTTTGTCATTCCGAGCGACACCTCGTAGTATATGATCAGATAGGGCATGAATATCTGTATAGACACGTTGAGGAGGATGAAAGCCGCAAGTGTTATATACAGGCGCGGATTTTTCCTTATTGTAGATGCTCTGAAGCCGTAAAGGATACCCGCCAGGTAGGGGGATCTGTCACGGCTTATATCAGGCTCCTTTATAATGAACGCACCGATAATACCGATCAGTAGTACGAGTATACCTATAACCGAGAAAATGATCGTCCAGGATGAGGGTATGTCGAGATCGAGAAACATAAATCCGCCGAACACGGCAAGGATAGAGATAAGAGGCATCATTGCGTTTACGCTTTCTGCCGCTCCTCTGTTCTTTTCGGTAGTTGAATCCGTGAGCCACGCATTGAATGCCGCGTCATTTGCCGTTGATCCGAAAAATGTCATAATACAGTCGAGCAGGATCGTGAGTGAGATGCCTAGGCTTGCCGCGGACGCGGCACCGGCTATCGTGCTGAGCAGATCTGTTCTCAGAGCGGCAAATCCGAATATAGAGAGTCCCCACAGGATATATCCGCCGCATATAAACAGCTTTCTTTTTCCCACTCGGTCTGAGAGCGCTCCCATAAACACCGTGGTGAGCGTAGCGATGACCGCGGAGGCGGCGACCATGTTTGAAATATCCGAGGCGGATGCTCCAAAGGTCTTGTAAATGAATACGTTGAGATACATATTCTCAACCGTCCACGCGACCTGACCTACGAGGCTGAATATTGTCAGTGCCAGCCAGAAAGTATTTTTTCTTCTTTTTTGCTTTTCCATATGTCCACCTTGATATTTTCTATTAGTATGTGTCAATTTCTATACAATAAGTATAACATATTTCAACGTTAAAGTCAAGGCTTTGAGAAAAATAAAGAGGCTCGGAATATTCCGATCCTCTTTGCTTTTTTACTGTGGTATGTTACGAGAATTTGACCGTCTTTGCCCATTCAATGATTTTGGGAAGCGAGCTTTCCGCCTTATCCGTGTCTACGGAGAATTCGATTATCCAGAATGCGTCGTCGGTTTTAAAGAAAAATTCGTAGTAATGATACGTGTTCGTATCCTCACCCTCTGCGTCAAACGAGAGGTATATAAGTCCCTCCGCCGTCTTCTTTTCGACGTTCTGCGATATTTTTTCGGCAACGAAGAAGTCAGCACAAAGCTCGGCGTAGCCCTCTGCCGTATAGTTGCGGACATCGGGATAGTCGGCAAAGCTGTCCTTTATTACGAAAACAGATGAATCATTTGAATTATAGTTTGCAGTATAGTCCTTGTGGTCGTATTTTTTGAACGCTTTTGTAAGTGTGATCTCCATATTATCGACCTTGAAGGTCTTTGGGGAGGTTTCATTGAATAGGGGAAGCAGAGTTCTCGCCAGTCCTATTGCGAGTCCCACTATAACTGCGATCGCCACTATGAGAATATTTTTGAAACGGGATCTGTCCTTCGATCTTTCAATAGTAGCGTTTGTGACACCGTCAAAGCGGAAGGGATTGGGATTGCCGTATTCATTCTCAAGAACGTTCTTTCCCGAAACTCTTACGTCCTCGCTTCCGGCGGGTATCTGATAGTATTCGCTTTTGTATACGCTGCCTTCCTTCTCGGGAATAACGTAGAGCTTTGCCTCATTTTCAGAAATGGAATAGGTATCCTCGCTGTTGTTTTTGAGTTCACCGAGATTGCGGCAGGGAATACCGTTGACAGTTATGTCTGTTCCCTCGGGGTCCTCTATGTAAACTCGCATAGCAACGGCACATGCAGCGACGGAACCGCCTCTTTTAACTGTTAAATTTCTCATTTGTCTCTCCTTGCATTTTGTTTTATTACATTATAGCATTTTTATATTAATAAGTCAATAGTAATTCACAAAAAAGTATTAAAATCGGAAAAGGGACGAGTCACTTGCCGGTGAGTCATCCCCTTGTTTTATTTGACGGTAAGATCGGTTGCCTGAGGCTTATAAAGCACAAAAACGGACAATTTTGTGCAATAGCATCAAAAGCCAGTATTTGAAGATTTTTTAAGAGGCCGGGTCTTAATGACACAACCTCTTAAAATTCAATTCGATTTGGACGGAAGAGCGATAGCTACGTTCTTTCGTTGCAAGGAGCTTTGCATAAGCTTTTCAAATTCGATATATGAATCCGATTTGAGCTCCAGACCTACGTGGTCGGTAGATCCGCTTTTGGGTGGAATTATCTCAATTGATGAGACCAGGTCCTTTATTTCACTGTAAAACGCATTTACAGAGTAAAGATCGGTAAGCTCTATGTAGCAGGTATATGAGGTTATTCTTTTTGTCTTCTTTTCAAGAAAGATGAGAAGAGATATGGTTATCATAACAGCGATAAATCCGAACAGCGCTGCACTGTAAAAGCCGACACCGATAGCCAGACCTATACTTGCAGTTGCCCATAGGCCCGCAGCTGTAGTTAGTCCGGTTACCTGCTCATGCTTTCGTACAAGTATCGTACCTGCACCGAGAAAGCCTATTCCGGAAATTACCTGTGCGCCTATACGCATAGCATCTCCGCCGAGGCCGAGAACGGCAACAGAGTATATTCCGATTATTGGAGTGAGAGTTGAGCCTACGCAGACAAGGATATGGGTACGTAAGCCTGCGGCGCGTCTGTGGTATCCACGTTCAAACCCTATTATTCCTCCGAGAAGGAGCGAGAGGAATATTCGGAAAGCTGTTGAACAAGGATTTACTGTATGCAGTATATCAATGATTTTTTCCATTGGCAGTGTGGAGTCCTTTCATGCACTTGATATAGAATTCAATTGTTTTTTGCGGTTTCATGAATACCATACGTTATAAACCAGATGACGATAAGAGCTCCCGCAATAAAAGTGAATATATAATGATATAGTGATGATACGTTCAATATACCATAGCAGACAACCGTATACAGAAAATAAATTATGGCACAGATCCCCATAATATTGAAATTGTAGGGGGCCAGCATAACAGTGCTTGAAAGAACGATTATTATTGAAAAGAGTTCTCCAAAGGCCTCGCCGAAATAAAGATGATCGCCCCAAAATATAGACAGAAGAAAAAGTGTCATGCCGAAGATCATCATAATGATACCGATCGTGCTCTGGACGGAAGAGAAGGGGGCGTTGCTTCGCGGTGTCTCCACACCGTTTTGCGGAGGGGTGTCAAAGACAAGTGCGTCGAGAGAAATGTTGAAAAGGCGACTCATTTTTATAAGCTTATCAAGGTCGGGGACCGCCGTGTTGTTTTCCCACTTTGAGACCGATTGCCTTGATACGTTAAGCTCGTTTGCAAGATCTGTCTGCGACCAGTTTTGATTTGTTCTTTGTTTGAATATGTTTTCTCCTAAGCTCATAATTCTCCTCGAGTAAGATTTGGTGCGGTTGGCTTTCACTATAGGTATTTGTGTGCCTGTATTATATCACATATCCGATATAAAGTCTACCAACTTGACTTTAATTTTTAGCAACTCAAGGTTGCAGAGTGATATTTTTTCGAATTTTGCGTTATTTTAAGCTTTTTTGTGCTATAATTTTCTGAAATTTTTTATTCTGTGGAATGTAGAGTAGTTTGAATCGTGGAAGGAGTGAGCTCCGTTTATTGCAGTCCTGCACAGGAAGATGATGTCTTCTCCTTCGATCTCAAAATCTACGTACTGAAACCCTATTTTATTCATATCATCATATCTTTTGTCAATTATATCGCATACGGTATCCCATTTTTCAAGGTCGGGAGAAGAAAGGAGTGAAAGGAGATTCCTCCGCGTTTTCGGAGAGTCTATCCGCTTGCTTGCCACAGAATAATATTTGTTTGATACCGTATCGAATTTTATCATGAATTTTGAGAGGTTTGCCGGAAAGTCTATCGCGTGCGAGAATGACAGAGGCGCATCTGCGTCCGACTCATTGACACAAAAGGCAAGGACCTTCTTTTCCTCGGTCTGATAACGCATAAGATTCATCAGCCTTCCGCCTTTATCTATGCAAAGAGTACCTTCTATACATCCCTTTTCACCGTCGGGTGCGGTGCCCTCCCATCTGCTGTCGTATTTCAGAGGAGGCGTGAAATGCCAACTTTCGGGAGAGAGAAGGTCGTCGTCCTCGTTGCAGGACATTACCATGGCGGCGTGATAATATTCTTTGTTCTTCCAGCTTCCCCATTCGAGAGTTTCGTATATCCTGTCATTGTACCTTATAATATTCTGGGGGTTCTTATGAACTCCGACGTTTCCGTCCTTTCCGTTCGAGCCGCGAAGAAGAGTTACCGGCGAAGAAAAGCTCCTTCCGCCGTCCTCCGAGCAGCCTATCAGCAGGTCACCGTACTCGGTAGAGCAGGCGAGCATATATATTTTTCTATTGTGGAGAAACATCTTTCCCCAAAAGCACGGCATAAGCTCGCACGAGTAGTGCCAGGTCTCACCGTTATCCTCAGATCTGAAGATGAGAGTGAGATTTTGCGGAGCACCCGGAGCGTATACGTCCATTGAAGCAAGGAGTATACCGTCGGGGAGTCTGAGGAGAGAAGGGGAGCAGAGATATCTTCCCGAAAAGGAGTATGCCGTGTCGTCGGGGTGAAGATAATTTACCGTTGTTCCCACCGATACGCCGCATCTTGCAAGACGGATCAGGCTTTTGCCGCACTTTGAGCTCACGAAAAATTCGTAATCCGTCTTCTGGTCAAGTCCTGTTATATCGAACTCGTTTGCTCGCGTTTTTCCCGCCATATCGAAAAATTCCGCACCTCTGCGCCTAACGAATACATTGTATTCATCCTCTTTTGTGTCGAGCCACTCGATATGTATACTGTTTTCTGTGGGGGCTATCCTGCATACGTACAAGTCTCCCGTTTCGGTAAGGAAGGGTCTGTAAGGAGAATAACTCCATCCGCTTTGTCCTTTCATGCCGTTCTCCTTTCGGATACTTTGTTTGTTAGATTATTATATCATATATTTTGCCTTTTGTCAATTGCGCATGAAATAAAAAGCGGCGACAACCGATTTTCGGTTGCCGCCGGGGTCAAACCCTTAAGGTGTTATCTTGCCTCTCTCCTCTTGCCGCCGAATGCGGAGATGATGACAGTTCCGCTTATGAATGCGAGAGCTATCCAGAGCCAAAGGTGGCTTCTGTCTCCTGTGGGCGGATTTACGGGAGGCACGTCGTAAATGTTTTCAAACTCTGCGACTGCGGATTTCACGTCAGCCTCGTTAAGTCTTACGCTTGCGACGAGAGTATTGTTTTCATCAAGCGATATACTTACCGATACGGTGTACTCTGCCGTGCTGTACTTGACGTTTTCTCTTCCGTCGTTAAGCTCTTTGAGGCTATAGGTGTATGTCTTTCCTATATCGCTTTCACTGAAGGTGAGTGTAAATACTGCCTTGCCGCTTGCATCCGTCTTTACCGAGGACTTGAGCTTTGTTGCAAGATCCTCGAGAATGAATTCAAAGCCTTCGGGAGTGATAGCAGCGCTTCCGAGGTTCTTTACTGTCTTCACCACGTTAACGTCTACCGTGATATCTGTGGGCTTCGGTGTGTAAACGTTTGTGAATACTATCTCGTTTACCTTGCTTTCTTCGCCAAGCTTGCTTATCACCGGAGCGGAAGCGATCAGCTTTCCTTCTCCGTTGTCTGTTACCTCTACGGATACAAGATAAACGGTACTGTCGAATTTAACACGGTCTGCGCTTACGCTTGTGTCTTCTCTGAGTGTGAAGTAATAGGTCTTCGCTTCGGTAAACGTCTGAGCGTCGAAGGTGAAGCTTCCGTCAGCCTTATTCTGAGCTTTTATTGCAACCGATCCGTCAAGAGCTTTGCCGTTTGCGTCGGAAGCCTGAAGAATGAACGAGAATTCGCCTGCAAGAAGCTCTCTTCCGCTGAGTATCTTCTTGCCGCTGAGGACGAGATTTACGCTTGATGCACTGTATTCGTTAGTAAATTCGATCTCTGTAGCTTTTTCGGATACAGAATCCTTGATCTTTACTACGGTCGTGCCTTCAACGTAGAGCTTTCCGTTTCCGTCGTCCTTTACTGTTACAGTAACGTTGTATACGGATGAGTCGTACTTAACGCCGCCGATAGGTGAGGTCGCGTTTTCCTTGATGACGAAGTAGTAGGTCTTTGCCCCGTCGAGCTCGATCCCTTCAAATTTGAATGTGCCGTCAGATGCATTCTTTACAGACTTGATCGGATCGCCGTTTATAGCAAATGAGCTGCCCGTTGCATAGATATCAAAGGTAAAATCGTTTTCCTTAAGCTCACGGTTACCGGTGAGAGTCTTTTTACCATCAAAGTCAATGCTTGCTCCGATAGCAGAGTATTCGTTGACAAAGTCGAGCGAGGACACTGTGCTTTCACCGTTGGTTATTGTCATTTCGGTGGTTACGTTGCCCTTTCCGCCGTCGAGGACCTTTACCGTGATATAATAAGTAACGCTGCTGAACTTGACTCCGTTTATTGTTTTGCCGAAGTTCTTTTCTCTTACCGTATAGTAGAATGTCTTACCGACGTCCTCTGCGGTGTATCCGAGAGTAAAGGAGAATTTTCCGTTTGTGTTGGTTGCCGTCGTCATGGGATCCTCGGGGAAGGTGAACGACTGATCTGTCTCGTAAAGCTCAAACGTGAACTCTCCGTCTGTCATGTCGCGTCCGTTAAGTGTCTTGTTTCCGTTTATTTCTACCGTGCTGTCGCCGGTTATTTCATAAACGTTAACAAATTCTATGCCTTCCTGAGGAACGTCGTAGTTATCGTATACGAGTATAGAATGGCCGAGCTGACCCATGAGGTTATCGCTCACGGTTATCTTTACTCTGAATTCTGTTGCGTCATAGGTTACTCCGTCTATCTTTTCTCCGCCGTTTACCTCTTTTACTACGTAGTAGTAGGTTCCTACTGCGTCGTATTCAACGGAAGCGAAGGAGAAGCTGCCGTTTGCACCGTTCTTTACCGTCTCGGGCTCGCCTATAAGCTCCCATGCTTCATTTGATTTGTAGAGCTCGAAGGAGAAATTACCCTCGCCGAGTACCTTGCCCTCAAGTATCTTGTTACCGGGGATAGAAACGCTGGTAGAGTTCGGGATATAGTTGTTTATGAACTTTATCTCGTTTACGTCGTTTCCGCCGATAACACTGTAGACTACCTCGTCGATAACGAGAGCGCCTTCTTTGTTATCCTTGACAGTTACGGCAACAGAGTATTCGGTCTTGTCGTATCTGATTCCGTACTGTGTGAGCCCGTTTCCCTTTTCGGTGACAACGTAGTAATACGTGCCGGCTTCCTTATACGTTATAGCGGGGAAGGAGAAGGTTCCGTCTGTAAAGTTCTTCGCCTCGTAGCTTATTGCGTTGCCCTTAAGTGCTCCGTTTGCATCAAGAGCCTCTGTGAGAACGAACGTGAACTCTTCGTTGAGGAGAACTCGTCCGATAAGCTGCTTCTTTCCGGATACCGAATGGGATACCTCTTTTGCGGTGTAGGTGTTGTTGAAGACTACTGTCGTTCCTACACTGTTAAGTATGCTGTACGAAGCGCGAAGCTCTCCGCCTTCGTCTGTTACGTAAACGAGCATCGAATATACTGTCTTGTCGGATACGATTCCGTTGCCGTCGCCTGTTGTTTCAACGATAGAGTATGCATAGGTTCCGACCTTGTCAAAATAGAGCTTATCGTTGAAGGTGACCTTTCCGTCTGCGCTGTTTTTACCTGTAAGGATCGTGTTGCCCTGAACGTCAAGTATCGCAAACTCGAATTCTCCTTCGTTCATATCTCTTCCCTTGAGGTTTTTGTTTACAAAGTCAATTGGGAGAGATGTAGGCTTTGCCGTATAAGAGTTTATGAAGCTTTCGGATATGGAGGTCGTAACCGTCTCGGGAACAGAGTTAGGGTCTCCTTTGAAGATCACAGCGGTTATTTCACCGTCGTTAGTGTCTTTTACGATAACGGTCACGGGGATCTCGGAGGTGCTGTAGGTCCATCCTGCGGGAACAGACGTCGGGATCCTCTCTCTCAGAATATATTCGTGAGTGCCGATATCAGATTCGTTATAATTGAGAATAAGTCTTGTAAATCCACGGTCTGTGGTCTTTTCGGAAATAGCGAATACAGTTCGGTCATGGGCGTTCAGAAGCTCGAATTCAAAGCCACTTACGCTTGCGAGCGGGCTGAGTGAATCGTTACTTACGGTCTTGTTAAGATCAATGGTGACAGTTGCATTTCCGGTAGCCGAGTAGGTGTTAAGGAAGTCAACGCTTACGTGCCAGGAGTTGTTTTCGCTTTCGATATGAGTCGTTTCCTCGCGTGCAGCTCTTACCGCAGATATCTCGAGCTTACCGTCCATATCTACGTCGGTAACGTCTACCGAGAATGCATGCACGGTCTTATCATAGGAAACTCCTCCTATAGTGCCGCCTTCGGGTTCTGTTTCTGTTACTCTGTAGTAATAGGTTCCCTGAGCGGTGAAGCTTTCGTTTGCAAACGCACCGTTGAAGCTGAAGGTCTTGCTTGCGTCGGTACCCTTGACGTGTGCCTCTGCGAGAGTTGTCCAGGCGCCGTCGCTCTCAAGTCTTTGAAGTGTGAACGTAAACGAATCTGTGCTGAGCCAATCTCTTCCTCTGAGTGTCTTAGTACCCGATACGTCAACGTTTACGGGATACACCTCAGATGCCGCGTACGAGTTGCGTACTATAACTGCTGCCGTTGAGTCGGTGAGAACTGTAAGTACGCCGTCATTTACGTTGTCGGTGTCCGTGTAATCGGGTGTGAATCCTGCTCCGGGGTTAAGCTCGCGAACGGTTACCACGGTTCCTGCAGGCAGATCGGAGATCTCTATCTGCTCGTCGTGTCTCAGTGAGACGGTGAATTTTCCTTCTGCGTCTGTTGTTATCTTGTCTACAGATCCGTTCGTATGCTTTGCGGGGAACTCAGCGTTTGCCGTACCTACTCCGCTGAGAGCTACGGTCATCTCAAATATCTTGCTTTCGGGTATCTGATATGATACTCCGAAGTTGTGGAGTACTTCCTTTGAGATAAGAACGTTACCTGTTCCTCTGTTAGCATTGACAAACGATACCTCTTTAAGCATATTTGCCGTAACGGTTATTTCTGCATAAGAGCGACCGGACTGTCCGTTTACCGAATCGACCTTGTAGTCGACGGTTTCCGGCTCATCTATTCTGAGCTGTGTTCCGTCCTCCATTCCTCCTATGTAAATTACGTCGAGAGGGTTGAGGAGAACAGTTGCCTTGCCGTTTTCAAACGTTACCTCGGTATTGCTTGCTGTGCCGTCTGCGAGAATGATATATGCGGGATATGTTGACGAATCATTTTCGTTTGTGAGGTTTGCTATAGTAAACGTAAAGGGAGAAGAAGTGCTTGTTGCGCCATCTGCCAGACTCTTCGTTATCTTTATGCCTGTTTCGGGAGTCACGGTAAGTCTTCCGTTGTTTCCGAGTGTAGCACCTACAAAGAAATTATATCCGCTGTCATTGACCGAGTGGTTATGAGTATCAACGAAAGGAATGTTTGCAAAATTCAGCGTACCGGTTTTGTTAGCCGCAGGATCGTAGGAGGAAGAACCGCCCTTATAGATGCTGTAGCCTTCAAGGTTTACGCGGACGTCACCCTTGGGAATGTACCAGCTTGATGAATTCTCATATTGGAGAGTCGATGACAGAACCTCGGGGGAGATCTTTTTATAAGCGGTCTCTGTCTTCAGGGAAGCACCGTCCTTCTTATAAACGGTATATGCATAATACTTGTCGCCGGTGGGCTGAGACGTGCCCGAGTAGAGCGTGCCGTTTGTGTCCGAATAAACGGCAGTGTCTTCGAGATAGTAGTATTTATCATTCTGTCTTGAAGGGTTGAAGTAGGCGTACGTATTTGTAGTGCCGTAGCCTGTGAGATTGTTGTGATCGTATTTGTTTGAGAAGAAGCTTACCGTGCCGTCATCGTTCCCGTGGTCTGCCAGATACTGATCGGATACGATATCCATTACCGTGAACTCGTTGATCGAGTCGTCGAGCGCAACCTCGTAAACGAGAGCTATAGGATGCTCAGCTCCGGTGACTTCAAGGTCAGAGAGATCATTGTCTGCATTAAGTGAAACGTTGTACGTTACAACGGGAATGAGAGCCGCGGGAACCGCGAACGTAACTATTTCTTCACCCGTCTGTATGCTCTTGCGAACCTGAACGGTAGCGTACATCATATCGGATGCGGAAACACCGTGCTCCTCATCTACCGCACCGAGATAGCCGTAGGATCTGATTATGTATGCAGGTCTTGTTGCATCGGTGAGAGCTTCGTCATCGGGATCGGGCATTGTCGTGATTCCCTCATGCCAGAAGCCGAGGAACTCACCGTCAGCATTTGCATACCAGCCGATGTAGTTTGAAAATTCGGTGTCGCTTATATAGCTGAGCTGTCCGTACTGATGGGCGAGAGTTATAAGAGTTCTTGCCGCATCGGCATCCTTGAGACCAATGCGCGCCTGAACCGCTGCCACCATCTCGTGTCCGAGGGCTGTGGGATCGCTCGCACTTCCGAGAGCGCCGCCGTTTGCTCCCGCCTTGAAATTCTGAGCGAGGTCCTTTCCCGAGAAGAGGGTGTTATTTATAAGAACGCCCTTAACGTCGGTGACCTCCATATATTTACCCACTCTGTCTACAAAAGATATGTATCCCGAGAGGTCTTCGTTTTCCGAAATGAGGGTTGGAAAGTATTTTGACTGGAGCTGGATCGTTTCAACTATAGACTGAAAAGCGTTTTTAAGCTCACCGGCAAGATCTGTGGTCGAAGAGGTTACGATTATTGATTTATCTACGTAATCTTTAGAGAGCGGTGTGGATATCTTGGTGACCCTCTTTGCGTTCCATCCTCCCTGAACGGTGACTGTTCCGCCTACGGACGCATTATTATACGACGTCCAGAAGGCGTTTATCGCATTTGTGGAGGAGGAGGGCTGAAGAACGCTTTTTGCAACGCTGTTGTCTTCACCGAGTCCGAGACCAATGGTATAGAAGAGACACTCTGTGTTGTATTTTGCTTTTATCAGCTCCTTGGCGTAAGATATGCTGAGCTGGCTTACAAATCCGAGAGCGGCGCTCGTGGACTGTCCGTTTCCGAGATCATACTGACCGGGTGCTGTGAAATTAGTGGAGCCGAGTGTCGGGTCGCCGTCGGACATAAGAACGACTACGGGCTTGCGCTTCAGCGTACCCTGAACCGGATCTGTGACCGTTGTGGAGTTGGAATCGGCTACGAATTGATCCTTGGCGAGAATAACGCCCTTCTGAATATACGTAGCGCCTACTACGGTCTTGTTCTGTCTTGCGGGAGCTTGATTTGTTCCCGAGATCCTTACGTCTCTGTCAACGCCGATCACCTCTCCGTTGTAGTTATTCGAGTAGGTGAGATAGATATTATCTGTTCCGGTCGTATATCTGTCAAGCGGGAGCATGAGGATAGCCGCGTCGCTGTTGTTAGCGCTGCTGCTTGAACCCGAATAGAGAACAACTCCTACTCTGTTGTGCTCGTTTGTTGCGAGCAGAGTGGAAATACTCTGGTTTGCCGCGTCTACAAGATCTTCTGCAACGTCGTTGTAGCTTCTGTTCATAGAACCCGATACGTCGAGAACGAGTATCGTGTCTGTGGGAGTGGAGGACATACCCGATACTGTCTTATTCGCGGCTATTGCAGAAAGTGCTACGAGGAAGCTGTTCGCATCCTTCATTGCTATTCCGGTGCCGTTAAAGGCAGAAGCATCGGTAAATACGGATTTATCCATCCATACGCCGCCTGCATTTTCTGTAGACAGGACCTCGGGTCCGAAAAGCTTCTTCCAATGATCTATTGTAGGATCATCGGCTATACGGCTTATGGCAGTGTCCTCCGCAGAAAGTATAGTCAGCGGAATGTAGGTTATCAGCAGTGCTACACATAGTAAAAGGCTTGTAGCCCTGCGCATAAGGTTTGTTTTCATGTTAGTACCTCCTTGGGGTGAAATTGAAAATTTTTCAGATATCAGTTTCGTTGCTTTCGGTCTGAGCGTATTTGCTTTCGGTAGGGATCATAAGCTGCCGTGCTCTGCATCTGCATATACCTATTTCATCCTTCATGCTCGGGTAATATATACAGTCACAGCAGCAATCCTCGCGTGCTTCATCTTTTTTGACAGTATAGTATTCGCAGGGAGATTGAACGGCGGTGACAATAGGAAATCCGTCCCTTGAATATAGCGGATGCTTCTTTAGATCGGGGTAGATCGGAACCGGCTCGCCGAGCGATCGGTCCGAATCCTCATAGTATCCGTACCGCAGATCAAACGTATAACCTCCGACAGCTACAGTCATAAAAAGATCACCTTCGCTTGGGCTGAGATGATTATCTTTCATTGTAACGGTACCTTTGCTGTGAGTTTACCTTTCTTGCGTATTTTTCGTTGGTATTGTTTGCTATAGCCTTGATTTTTAAAAGCAGTGAAAAAGAAAATCCCTTACACTATTGCTGTGCCAATAGTATAAAGGATTTTACTGAAAAAAACATCCACCTTTGAAAGGCAAAAAAAGTATAGTTTTTTTTGAGTCTGCAAAATTAAGTAAGGCGATCAGACGTATGCCGCAAGCTCACGTCTTTTTTCTACTCCGGTCTTGTTTTTTGCCGATCTGACCAGTGCCTTTACCGATGCCTCGGATATGTAAAGCTGCTTTGCTATCTGAGCGTCGGAAAGCCCGAATGCAACAAGACGCGCCACCTCGCGTTCTCTCGCGGATAGCGATATGGCTACAGAATTATTAAGTATGATATTGTGGAGCTTGGTCCAGCCTTCCATATGTTGCTTGTGCAGGTCCTTGACCTTTTTGGCGGCTTCGGGGGATACGAGCATCAGCCTTTCGTCAAGAAGGAGACCGAACTGCCTTTTGTACTCAGCGAGAGGACCGAAAAGCTTATCGGGAAGAGCAAGGGCGATCGCCTTGTCAATATGAAGGGTGGCCTTTTGAATATTTCCCGACTGCTGGTAGGCGATAGCGCAGAAAAGACGCAGATATATTTCGGCTACTATTATCTTGTCTGCCGCCATTTGCGTTATCATCGGTTCAACAATAAAAGGAATGGTTTTTATAAGCCCGAGACCGCGTACGTCGTCAAGCTTTAACTTACCTACGGCTACCTCCTGCGCATCTACGAGCAGACGTTTGACGTAATATACGCGTGCCGTTGGGTATGAATCGGTGGGTAAGTGGTCAAAGCAGCCCTCAAGAAACCATTCGGGATATCCTTGCGTTACACGTAGGTAGCTGTTTGTGGCTGCAAGCGAAAGAGATATTATATCCTTCTGGTGGTCGTGCATGAACGGCGCCTCGCAGATATGCTTTTGTGCAGATCTCCACATGCTTATGTCACCCTTCCATATAGCGCAGAGGGCGAGTAGCATTCCTCCCGATATTACCGCATAAAATCCTGAGTGAAGCTCAAGAAAATATTTTGCATAGTTGTATACCGTGTCAATGTCACCGCGTGCATATGCTATCTGTGCATTGAAGAGTGCTTGTCCCTCGGGATGGTCTTCCAGAGTTTTTGCAACCTCCTCGGCACTTCCCGGCACGGTATAAAGATTAGTCATTGTGAGAAAGGGCGTTTTTCTTATAAGCGGGCGGTAGTGGTGAAGGTTTTCCTTTACCTCCTTACGACGTCCGTCCGCAGGCTTTTCGGCATCCTCCGGAATAAGCCAGTTTTTGCCCAGATGCTTTGCTCCGGGCACCTTTCCAAGCTTGCATATGTCCTGAACTCTTCTGAGCGAGAGCCCCCATTTTTTTGCTGCGGCTTCTGCATTTATATAATTCATTTTTGCCTCCGATACAGCTGAAATATCCGGTTTTTAAATCATAGTTAATATTATACAGCGTTTGTACGCTGAAAGCAAGAGGAAAGCGTTTCTTTTTTTATGAATTGTTTTTGAATTTTTTCTCGAAGCTTTTTTGCGAGTTGACAAATTATTTATTGTATGATATAATATATAAGTCGGCTCGATAAACAGATAAGGGAAGGTGCTTATATGGAACATATCGATCTGCATTCTCATACCGTATATTCGGACGGGACCTCAACCGTAGAGAATTCACTTGCGTGTGCGGAGGCTCTCGGGCTCTCGATGTTTTCGGTGACAGACCATAACACTGTTGGGGCATACTCCGAGATCATCGAAAAACGCAGTATGTTTTCCGGAAAGATACTTCCGGGTGTTGAACTCAGTACGGTGTTTGAGGGCGAGGTCATAGAGATACTCGGATACGGAATAGACGTCTATGCTATGGATAAGCTTATTAAGTCGAATTATCTTTCATTTTATGATAAGCAGGTCAAGGAGGCAAAGCTCGATACTCTGGCGGTGCTTGAACACGGAGCGGTGCTTGACGATTGGTTTGTAACGGCTATGCTCGAGCATCCGGAAAGCGTATTTGATCCTAATCATAAGAGTAACCGCGAGTATCTTCTTGCAGAGATGAAACGCCATCCCGAGAACGCACGCTTTTTTCCAAGCGAGGAGGAGTTTTATTCGATAGATCGCCACAGGTTTTCCCGTGACTATCTTTTCAATTCAAAAAGCACGCTTTACAGTGATCAGTCCTCATTAAGTCCGAGCGTTGATACGGTCATACGAATGATACACGATTGCGGAGGTTTCGCATTTTTGGCGCATGCGTTCGTATATTCGGCGGAATTCCCTTCAAAGCTTGGCAGAGTGGCAGACCTCGGTCTTGACGGAATGGAATGCTTTTACGGTACGTTTACTCCGGCTCAGAAGGAATATATGTCTTCCTTTTGCGAAAAAAGAGGGATCTATAAGAGCGGGGGAAGCGATTTTCACGGACTTGATATGCGTCCTATGAATCTTATGGGATCTTCGGCAGGAGAGAGGATCGATATCTCGCTTGTATCAGAGTGGATATCTCTCTTTAACGACAGATTTATATAAATAATGATATTAAGGCTTTATAACCGAGGCGTTGACTTTTCGCCTTTTGTGTGTTATAATATATATATGAATGATCCGATGTGTAAGGCGGGTCTGATTTACTAAGGAGAACGTTATGAAAAAAAGATGTGTGAGATCGGTGCTTTCATTCTTTCTGGCAGCTATAATGCTTGTCTCTGTCGTTGGGTGCGGAGGAAACACCCCATCAGACGCGGAGACTACCCCGGATACTTCACCGGCGGATACCGGTTCCGATACAGAAGAAACGACATCTTCGCCCGTGACCGATGACATTAAGGGTAAAGTAGACAATATGACAGTAGCAGGTAATGACATTAAGGAATATAAGATCGTATATTACGATTCCGACTATGCCGCTGAGTGTGCAAAAAACATACAGACCGCGTTGACAAAGGTCACCGGACATATTATTCCGATACGCAGACATACGGGTAAGGAAACAGAATACGAGATACTCGTGGGAAAGACGGGCAGAGAAGAGAGCAATGCCGTAAGAGCAAATTACTCTCGCCCTAACGTTTACTATGATATCAAGGTGAGCGGAAAATGCCTTGTTGTTATGGGAGAGGGCTATACGGTTCTGAATGAGGTTACGGGAAAACTGGTAGACTATATTTTGAATATGAGCAACAGTAATTCGGATCTTGGCGGTGCGGCTGTCAGCGGAAACATAATTGACAAGGTAGACACTTTGCAGAAATCTATGGTGAATCGAGCCGATGGCACGGATCTTCGCGTGTTCCACTGGAATATGGCGGCTCCGTATCTTGACCCTGCCGTTACTGCTCCTCCTGTAGTGTATACAAGCAATAAGACACGCGGCGAGGTAATGGCGGATATTATTCTTCAGCTTATGCCGGATATTATTACAACAAACGAGTTCTATGCAAGCCACAATGGAAATACCGTGTTCTACGATGCGGTAATGGGCGAGCTTGGCGAATACTACGTTTGCCTTGATTCCCCCTATGATAAGGATAAGCCGGCAGTAGGCGCTGATGCTATTAAGGGCAAGACGATAAACTCGAATATCATCTACAGAAAGGATATCGGACTTTCGGTAGTGACATCATCCTGGAGATATTCCACAGAAAAAACCACCACGTCTGCAAACAATCCGGGTGGCTGGGTATATTATCACGGATCGCACACCGCTGTATTCTCTTATAGCGGAAGAAAGTTTATAGTTTCTGTTGCACACTATGCAAACAGCGGCTCGGAGAATAAGTGGGCAAAGGAGCATATTGCCGCTATAAACGACGCTCAGAAGGCAAGCGGCAGTACAGAGGTGATTCCCGTCATACTTACCGGAGATCTTTACACCTCTGCGGCAAGCTCATCGGCTAACAGCGGATACAAGTATATTGCATCTCAGGGATATATAGATTCTCAGAGGAAGGCCCTCGTGAATGCAAACAACAATATTTCCCACGGAACCTTCCACAAGATAGGCGAGAGACAGATATCCAGAATATCCGAGGACTTTATATGGCATACCGATAAGCTGCAAGCGCTTTGCTTCAAGGTTCTCACATCTTCTGACATTGACGACACGAGCGATCATTATCCCGTAATGGCGGATATTAAATTCAAATGATGACGTTAAAATGCAGGCAACCGTTCGGTTGCCCGCATTTTTAGGGCAAAAAAAGGAGAATACACCGTGAAAAGATATGAACTGAATGAAAAGGATAAGGAGCTTATAAAAGAAGGGCTTGACGTTCTTTTGCGGAACTTTGACGACGGGGTATACAATCACACCGTAGGATGCGCGCTTCTGTGTAAGAACGGAAAAATATATAAGGGCGTAAACTGCGACGGTATACACGGAGCGTGTGCCGAATACGTTACCGTCGGAACAGCTATCTCGGCAGGCGAGCGTGATTTTGATACTATAGTTGCGGTACATGAAAAGCATCTCAACTGTGTTATCCCTCCTTGCGGAAATTGCAGACAGATGCTGTATGAATACTGCCCCGACATAAAAGTTATAGTGAACGATGAGAACGGAAGGCTGATCAAGGTAAAAGCAAGAGATCTGCTTCCTTTTGCATGGCGGCCGGTAGAATGCTGAAGGATAAGATCGGTAAGTATATATTTATACATAGATGTATGGCTTTGTGAGGAAGTGACAAAATGAAAACGGATGCCGAAGCAATGTATGCAAATATGAAGCCGTGGCGGCTGTTCTTTGTCGTTGCGATCCCCGGGATGATCAGCATGTTTGCAATGTCGATATACAGTATTATAGAGGGTGCCTTCATAGGGCACAAGCTGGGTGAGGACGCATTTGCCGCAGTCAATATAGCGATGCCCCTTGTTATGATAAATTTTTCTCTTGCCGACCTGATAGGAATAGGAAAAGAGATCAAAAGAAGAAGGGCTATAAAGCAATCCGATATAAATTAAAAAGACCGCACCGAGATTATCGGTGCGATCTTTTTTTATTTACTGAGGCTCGCCGTTTGCCATGACCTCGGAGATGATGTGTATTACCTTGTCATAGCATCCTCCGCATCCCGTCGAGCAGTGTGTGGTGTTTTTTACACTTTCAAACGTATCGAGAAGCTTATCTACACTGTTAAGGTTCTTGAGAGCATCGAGAATATCGAAATAGCTGACTGCATTACAAGCACATACCGTGTAGTTTTGATTTGTTTTTACGTTTACCGGGGCAAGGGGGCATACTTTTTCCTCTTCCTTCTCCTTGATCTCTGTTTTCCAAAGACCGTGAAGATTACAGTATGCGTATGCGGCAAGAGGCTTCTCGTTGGGAAGAATAAAGCTTGCAACGGGAGGCTTTCCGACCTCAAGGCATTTGCGATGACCGCCCTTGTCTGTTTGCAGGTATACCCAAAGGATGCTGTGCTCCTCTGTCATAGGATGCTCTACCGAGCCTACGTCTATTCTTACTCTGTTGTTGTCTACCGTGACTACGGGAAGATGCTTCTCAACGCTTGCGTCTGTAACACCCGGTTCGAGCTTTGTCATCTTTCTTCCGCAGCACATCATCGGAACGCCTGAGTCGTGTATCATTCCGATAAGATTTCCGCAGTGCTCACATATATAAAATTTATTGTTATCACACATGGCAATATCCTCCGTTTTGTTATTGATATAATTATATCATAAAAAATTTTGTTTGTCAATAAGTTTGAGCTATCTTAAGCGTCGCTTTTCTTTTTCGCTTTTACGTATCTTATAATTCCTATAATAGCCGAGCAGAATGAAAGAAATTCACTCGACATACCGCTGTAGGAAAGCTTGATCGTATTATACACGAACACGAGCGGACTTGTGAGCAGGATGCTTTTTCTGAGATCCTGCGAATCGCACAGACCCATGCACACAGTGTTTATCATAAGTCCGGATATTATAAAGAGAGAATGTAGACCTTCCCACGAGAGCGCGCTGACGCCTGCCATAAGGAGAGCCGTGGCAAAGGGAAGCCACTTGCCCGTCAGAAGCTTTTTATCTCTGTTATAAAACAGTATGTTTCTCGTAATGCAAACTATATTAAGAGCAAATCCCGATAGTGCACCGATCAGAAGATACTGGATACAGCTGAGAGCTGTGGCGACCGTCTGAATAACTATGAGCCGCTTTTTGTCAAACACCTGATAAGAAAGAAAAAGCAGAGCGGTAGAGATGAATCCTATGATGTGACCCGCAATTTGCATACAAGCCTCCAAGCACGTTTTTTACGCATATATTTTATCAGATTTTTATGACTTTTTCTGTAGCATATACATTAATATTTAATAAACAAATCAGCACCCCGTAACGTACGGGATGCTGATAAAAAGCCTATATTGAAGACGATTACTCGGACCAGCGTGTGACCTTTTCGAGAATGTCCTCTGCCTTTTCACGGCAAGAGCAATTGACGGATATGTAGACACCTACGGGATCTATAGACTTGATGAGCCTCTCCGCGCCCGCCATTTCGTTTTCATTGATAGCCAGACGAAGGACGATGTTTTTCTTTTTGTCTTGTATCTTTCTGTACATGTCGAACCATCTTTCATCCCACAGAGGAGTTTCTCCCGCACCTGCTACCCATTCGATACCGTTGAGAGTCGGTATGTCGAGAAGCATATCGAGATGGCGTATCTCTCCGACACCGTCGAGGTGATATATGGAACGTTCCATATAGTTAGCCTGCTCTGTTATGTGAGGAAGAACAAACTCCTCAAACTGAGCGGGGGATATCATATACGAGAAATCGCACTGCAGAGGATACCAGGGCTTTGAAGATGGAATGTTCATCCAGTTGTTTATAGGCTGCCCCGTTTTGCTTACTGTCTTAAGCTGCATGTCGTAGACCTTGAACCACTCTGCCTTTACTTTTTCCGTACATTCCTTTACTTCATCAGGGTAATCGTAAAGGTCATAGAGAAGAGATTCTGTGGAACGGAGTGCCGCAACGACATCGAGAATTCCTCCGATATCGGTTATGGTGAAGTTGACGTCGGGATCGGTAGCAAATTTTTTCTGCAGACGCACTATGTGCTGCCACATTTCGCTCTGCTCGTCAAATTTTATTTCAGGCGCACTTTCCCATTCCTTTATCATAGGGTCCTGATCGAACCATATAGTTCTCTGAGCAAGTCCGTACTTGCTTCCGATACATGCCGCAAGGCAACCGGGACCGAGATTTGTGAAGAGAAAGGGAATTCCCTCTGCAAGGTAGCCTGTGTTAGCAGTTTTGTGCTTGTATGCGTTATAGATATATTCCTCGTCAAGCCATTGCTCCTCAAGTGAGGCGGGGGCTCTGTAGGGAACGAAGCCTTCCTTAGGATACGACATATTGAGTATACAGCGGTCGGTGTTCGTTCTTTCCCAGAATTTTTCGTAGCCCTCAAGTGCGGCTTTGTAATTCTCTTTGAACATTTATATTTCTCCTTTGATCTTACAAGGTAATTATTGTGTCTCTATAATATTATATCACTTGTTTTTATGTTTGTCAATATGGTATGCTTTCTTAGTTGATCTGATTTTTTGAAACAAAACCATATTGACTTTTTTACTTGATGGCTGTATAATAATATTGCACCGAGTAATTGATTTTTCGGAGGAGCATGTTATGAACAGTACAGAGCGTGTAAGAAGAACGATACAAGGGCTTGATACAGACCGCCAGCCGATATACGGTTGGGTGTACGCAAATCTCACAGAAGAGATAAATGAGCGATTCGGTTCGGTAGCCGCTTTTGAAGATAAATACGAATTCGATGCCGCACATATTTTTCCCGGCTTCGGATGCTTTAACAAAAGCATTATAAGCGCCATTGCCGAAAAAAACGGTGAGATCACACCGGATATGCTTCTGGACGCGGATATATATAATTCACCCGACGATGACAGAAAATTTGCAGGCATTCGTGCTTCGCTTGCTCACCACAAGAAGCGAGGCAGATGGTGCTATATTCAGACTCCGGGATTTTTCGAGAATTTTAACAGTATATTCGGCATACAGAATCATCTGATGTGGCTGATTCTTTATCCGGACGAGCTGTATGAGCTTTACCGCAGACAGGTAGAATGGACAAAGCTTTACGCAGATAAATGTATCGGGCTTGGAGCGGATATGATACATATATCTGATGATTGGGGCTCGCAGAAGGACCTGCTCTTCAGCCCCGACGTATGGAAGGAGCTGATCTTCCCGCACGTAAAGAGTGTAGTAGACCACGTTCATTCAAAAGGGATAATGTGTAGCCTGCATTCTGACGGAAACGTATTGAAGGTGGCTGACGGAATAGCCGACATAGGGTTTGACATGGTACATCCTTGGCAGGAAAATGCGGGAATGCCGTACGACGTTTATCTTAAAAAATATGCCGACCGATTTGCCATTCTCGGTGGAGTGTGCGTTCAGTCTGCAATAGGTATTCTCCCAAGAAAACAGCTTGAAGCGGAGATACGCAGAGTTTTTTCTGTTTTGAAAGGAAAACGGTGGATCGTCTGTACCTCGCACTTTGTTCAAAACCACTGCTCTATGGATGATCTTGAATTTGCATACGATCTTATATATAAGCTGGCGAGAGAGTGACCGCTCTTGCTTAAAATAAAAAGCGTCTGCCAAAGCAATTAGGCAGACGCTTTTATTCTTACGGATCGCAAGATATATTTACCGTACCTCGCTAAGCTTAAATACGTATGATGAATACTGCGGCTTTGTGTGAGGCAGAAGAATACCTGCGTTCTTAAGCACGGCACCGCTGAGTATCTGTTCTGTTTGTTCAATGCGGTAGAAGGAATCATCCTTCAGCCCGCGAAGATGAACGTAGCAGTTTTTATCCATGATGGATATCTCCTGCATTACCACAAAGACAAGTGCAGAGCTCTTATCCTTTGAGACGAATTCCCATGCGGTAAAAAGCTCGTCGTCATAGGGAGAGGACAGTCTGTAGTAATCGCCTCCGAATATAAGGGGTTGATATTCCTTATAAAGTGCGGTATATTCCGCACACTCGCTCATCTCCTCGTCTGTCATTTTGGCGGGGTCGAGCTCGTATCCAAAGGTTCCGTGCATAGCGGTCAGTGCCCTTGTTTTGAAGGGAACTGTGCGCTTTGTTTTTTTATTGGGGCACACAGATACGTGAGAGCCCATTGTAGATATCGGATAAGCAAATGAGGTTCCGTACTGTATTACGAGACGAGAAGGAGCGTCGGTATTATCACTGCACCAGGTTTGCGGGAAATAGGTCATTATAGCCCCGTCGTACCTTCCTCCGCCGCCGCTGCAGCCTTCAAAGAGAATGTCCGGATGCGTTTTTACTATCCCATCGAGTATACGGTAGAGACCGAGAATATATCTGTGGTATACCTCTCCTTGTCTGTCTGCCGGATAATAACTGCTGTAAACGTCGCATACGTATCTGTTGTAATCCCATTTTACGTAATCGACACCGCCTGCGTCAAGCACAGCGTTGACGGCATCGATGATGTGATCGCATACGTCGGGGCGTGATAGGTCGAGGCAGAGCTGATGTCTGCTTCGGGAGGGGGCTCTGCCGGGAACACGAAGACACCAATCCGGATGCGCGCGGTACAGGTCTGAATCTTCATTTACCATTTCGGGTTCAAACCAAAGCCCGAAGCTCATACCCATAGCGTGTATCTTTTCGGAAAGGGCGGGTATGCCGCCGATTATCTTTTCACCGTTTACGACCCAGTCTCCGAGTCCGGCTCTGTCGTTGTCTCTCTTCCCGAACCATCCGTCGTCGAGAACGAACATGTCCGCTCCGAGCTTTTTGGAGATCTCTGCGGTGCGGAGAAGTGTGTCTGTGTTAAAGGTGAACCTGAACGGCTCCCAGCTGTTTATGAGTACGGGACGTTTACTGTTTACAAATTTACTTCTGCAAGCATTGTTTCTGAAAATATCGTGGTACCTATGGCTGAGCGCTGAAAGTCCGCTTGCGGAATGACAAAGCAGAACCTCGGGAGCCTCAAAGCATTCACCGTCGCTTACGTGAAAATCAAATTGCTTCGGATGTATACCCATAGCTATCCTTGTCTGACCGTATCCGTCAACCTCGGCATCAAACACAAAATTTCCGCTGTACATAAAGCAGAAGCCGTATGCGTTACCTGTGTCCTCATCCGTTTTTCTGTCGCAAATGATAGCGAACGGATTGTGAAAATGGCTTGATACTCCACGGAAGGAGCCTATCTCGTTTATTCCGTGAGTGAGCGGGTGTCGATTTGTCTGTCTCTCGTAATAGTGGTGTCCGTAGAATTCTATCATATCAAGATCAGAGGTCATAAGATCAAGATTCATCGACATAAGGCGCCTGAGGCGTATCTCTTTTCCCGATCTGTTGCAAAGAATTACCGCGCGGGTGATGATATCCTTTTTGGGGAATACTCCGTAAAGAAGCTTTACGGATACGTGAGTTACGTCGTCCTCAAGAATTATTTCGAGGGTCTGCGCGCAGTCATCCTCGTTTGCGTAGATCGTTGGAAGCGAAGAAAGCGAATACTTTCCGTCGTATATTCTGTGCGACGCATATTTTCCGACGAACGAATAGCTTCCGTCGTGATTTATAAGCTCGATCGAGGGAATGCGATAGTCTCCAACGTCGTTTGTGGAAAACTCCTGTGGATATGCGGCGAGAGAATAGATGCGGTCCTCACCCACCTCAGGGGGATTTGACTCGTGGCTTCTCATTACCTGCGGAATGATATAGGATATGTCCTCATCCGCTATTTTGCTTCCGTAGTAAAGATGAAGAAGATGCCCGTGCTCGGTGACCTTCATCTGGTAGGTGGAATTTTCGGTCTGAAGAGTGAATACCTTATTATTTACCTTGATTGACATACGTTTGACCTCTTTCTTGGTTTTATGGATTTGATTCGTATTGGTTTTCGTTTTGAAGTGCGTTGATCAGTAAAGCGGCAGATGGCCCGTGATCGCGTCTGTAACCTCCGACGGCATCGGTTCGAGTGCAAGACACGTCTTTGTGGGGATCCCGTGAAATTCTGTTGCACCCGCATCTGTTATTACGGATGCAGATATCTGCATTTCTTCTGCCTTTTTTGCAATTGCCGTCAGTTCATCCTCGGAATCAACGTAAACGCATATTTTGGCTTGACCGCAGTTGAACCACTCGCTGAGAGGAGTTTCGGGTCTATCCGTTTTTCTGAGGAAAAGTCCGTCCGGGCCAAGCTCAAGGTCATCAAATCTGTTTTCTTTTTTCAGTGCGGTGAGAGCCGCTTCAATTGCCGCGTGTCCCGCTTGCGCGGCTATCTTACCCTTGCGCATTTTCAGATCACGGCGCATAACTATTATCATTTTTGTGTTGTACATGGTTTTATCCTTTTTATTTGTTATGAAAACCTCGCTATCATTTCGTCCTGAAGCTCGCGCGGAAGGTCAACAAAGTGTGCTGATACACCCCACAGACGAACGATGAGGTCCTTGTATTTTTCGGGCTCGAGCTGTGCACTCTTTAACGTATCTACGTCGAGCACGTTGGGCTGATGCTGAAGTCCTCCCGATCCGAAATATCCGAGAAGAAGATCCTTGAATATATCTTTTCCGTTGTTACCCTTAAATACTGATGCAAAATAATTGACCATAACGCAATAATTCCACTGAATAAGCATAGGATCTATTTTTGCAGCCGAGCAGAGAACCGCGGTAGGGCCGTTTTGCATAGTTCCGCTTTCGGGGGTGAGAGTTACTGCTACGGGAGAGCCTTTTCGTCTTCCCTCGGGGGTTGCCATGAGCTTTGCTCCGTTTGGAACCGGGTGCGGCTGATGAATTCCTCCGAGCACCTGTCCCGAAAGATGGGTCTTATACTTCCGGCATTCATTAAGACTGAATTCGAGAATATCTTTTGCTATATCATCGACGTACGGGTCGTCGTTTCCCCATTTCGGGCAGTTCCACATAACGCTCTGTATAAGCTTTCCGCCCTTTCCGTCAAAATCGGATACGCATGCATCGTACACCTCGTCAAGCGTGAATCTCTTTTCATCATAAACCGCTTTTTTTATTGCGGCGAGCGAGTTTATCGCTTCTGTGGCGGTTCCGAAATAGAAGCCTTTCTCTTTTATCGGATACGGCTCGAGCGTAACGTCGAGGGCGTTATCTATACAACCGTGATAGAGTGCGCTGAGAAGGGGAAGCGGAGCCATAGGAGTACACCCGTTGCGTACGGCGGGCATATTCTTGTTTTTTATGCCTTCAAAATACTCGTCAGTCCTTCCGTCAGCGTATAGTGAGGCATGCCTCTCGGCAAGATTGTAGCCCTCAACCTTGTTGTTTACTGCCAGAGCGATCCTTTCCTTAAAAGCATAGGTAAGCTTATCGAAGCTTATAAATGAGCGATCGTCTCTGAGCATTTCCATGAGAATATCTGTGAGGGATACGCTTCCCACAAGCCAGAAGTCACCCTTGCCGGGAACGTTTATATCCTGGCAGAGATCAAAGCCGTAGCATGCGGCATCCTCAAATCGAATACCTGCATTGACGAGACTTTTTACAAAGAGGTCGTCATTGTAGTATGAAATGAAGTTGCATCCGCTTATTGTAAGCGCGGCAGCCTTATCCAAAAATTCGGTGGGATTTTTACTGTTTATTCTCAGATTGAATTCGGGCTCGGGAAGACGTGTGTTTTCTATTGCCTTCAGGAAAAGCATTGTGACGTCATTTACGGCATTCTCTCCATCCGGAAGAATACCTCCGAGAGTTATTACAAGCTGTGCGGCATAGCTTCCGAGATACGTGGTGCGAACGTCTGCCTGATCGTACATTTTGAGGAGCAGGCATTCTATTATCTGCAGAGCGTCTTCCTTCGGAGTATCTCCCAAATAGTTCATAAGAATGACGTCGAGTCTGCCGTAGTTTATAAATTCAAAGCTTTCGATTATTGTTCCGAGATGTGCAAACCACAGAAGCTGTACCGCTTCTCTGAAGGTGTCCGGGCGGTCGTTACTTATTTTCTCGCAGATGCGAGCTATTTCTAAAAGCTCATCTCTTTCAGGGCGCTCGGATCTTTCGGAAAGTAAACGCGCCTCTGCAGCATAACGAAGGATCAGATCTTTGAGTCCGGTGTAGGCTATGGTGACAGAAGAGAGAAATTCAAGATTTACCGAGTGGAGCGATTTGTCCGCCTTCCTCGATTCGACCTCGTTGAGTATACCGCCTATCCCTTTTTCAAGAATGATACCGAGATCGGGGGTGAAATGTGTTTTATTCTTGTAGCTGAGATCACGTCCAAAGCGCTCGATATCCTTTTTGTTTACGTACGGGATACGTGTCTGCAGACTGTATTCGTATATGCTGTGTCCTTCCTCGTTACCCTTATTTGCGGTAAAGAATGTACGCGTTCCGACTATCAGCTCCCCGGGGCCGATATATACGGGCATATTATCAAATATATATTTCAGGGCAAGTGCCTTTCGCTCGGGAAGAGAATACGGAGCGTCCGCTACCGAGAAGGAAGGAAGAGGCATCCTTTTGCATTTGTTTTTTCCCGACAGTGTCTGCTCTCTTAAAAACTCTGTTCGTGTCATATCTGCTATTCCTCTCTTACCGTGTGTTTTTACGTAATGTTTTTGTATTTTTAATATTTCTCTCTTTTAATGCACATACCTCCGATTAGTCCCGAGGGTGAGAGCTGAAGGAAGTGTGAGAATCTGTCTCTTACCTTTTGTGCGAGGGTGTTTGATACTATTACCACCGCCTTGTTTTCTCCGTCAATTAAGGCGTCCGTTATATCGAACAGGTAAGGATTTGATATACGAATGCCGCAGTGCTTCCCGTTCAGATACAGCTCTGCATTCTGTCCCACCTTACCAAGGTCGAGGAGGGTCCTTCTTTCCTCTCTTGAAACACGGAATGTGAACGTGTATTTCATCTTTCCCGAAAAATCTATCCTGAAGTCGGGAGAGTTTACGTTAAAGAAACGGTCAAAAGTTCCGCAGTGCTTATAGAGCCCGAGATCGTCGCATTCGGCAAGCTCAAGCTCAAAGCTCGGAGAAAGAGGTATTACCTCCGACAGAGGCGCACGTGAGGGGAGTCCTGCCTTGTCACCGAATATCACTATCAGCGATTGGTAGGGAAGAAGGTCGAGAGAGATCACTCCGTCCTTTGAGTGTTCTGAGGTGTATATCTCCGTATGAAGATCAAGGCGTGCAAGATCTCCGCGGCAGGGAAGCCTTACGGTCGTACATGCGCTCTTTTCAACATCCTCGTTTACAAACATAAATATATCGTTTCCGTCACGTACGGAATGGTATATTCTCAGCTTCGGAAAATCTCCGTCAACCGTTACGTCGGTCATTCCGAGTGATATCATCTTTTTGGCGACTTCTTTTTCATCAACTACCGTTCCTTCAAACTCTGCGTTTTCGGGCATACTCCTCATAAACCAGACGGGGAGCCCTCGGTCGCTCAGAGCCTTGAGATCGGAAAGCAGAGCAGAGGGTATATGATCGGCATAGGGAACTATCAGGCAGTCAAAGCTTTCATTCGCTATAATGAGTTTTCCGGATCTCACGTGTGCGTGATCCTTAAGCATGTCGTAAGATACTATATCGTAATCAATGTGGTTGTCGTAAAGATCGGCTGCTATATCGTCCATTGTTGAGGCATTCATAAATCGGCTCGCCCATTCTCCGTCAACGTGGTATAGGATGGCGGCGTTTGCTACGTGAGTTCCACCATAAAGAAGGTGTGCGGCTTTGTTCGTATAGCCCATAAGTGCAGTAAATGCTTCAAAGCTCGGATCGTGTCCCTCAGCCCCAAAATGCGGAGGACAATCGGGGTCGGGAAATTTTGAACTGAAGGCGTGAGGAACAAAATGGTTTATTCCGCGGACGAGTAGGTGGTCGATGAGAAATTTCATCATTACAGAGTCTTCACCCCACCCGTAAGCACCGAAGACCTCGCACATTGCTTTTCCCTTCATTTCGGGGGTGAGATGCGCGAGTGAGGCTCCGAGCTTGGCCAAAACGTATTGATAGAAGTGACCGGACGCTACTCCCGTAGCGCACGTGCACGTGTGAAGGTGATCAGCCATACCGGGCATTATCTGATGGAGAACGACGTCGATACCGCTCATATCCTGATGACACAGTGAACGGAAATAATGTCCTATACCGTGTCGCATATGGCAGTTCATATCCTCTATGACGTGACCTATATATTGCACTCCGTGAGCGTGACACCAATCGGCTACCTGCTTGTTAAAGCATTCGCTGTAGAGCTGTGTCAGCGTGTCCATGTATGCGTGTCTGATATCAGCTTGTCTGTCTCCGTTTTCCCCATCCTCATACCAGAGCAGGTTGAGGTGCGGGATCGGATCGTATCCGAGCTTTTCACGCATTCTTTCAAGAAGCTTCTCATTCCACGGAAGAGCCAGACCGTGCTTGCCTATTCTTGCTTCGTAAAATCCGAAATCAAATCTCTGCTGACCGAACACCTGATTCCCGAGACATGGCTCATCCGAGAAGAAGCCCGCAAACGTGTTTCCAAAGTAGCGTGCGTAATGCTTGTAGTGGCTCTCATATACCGCATCTATAAGTACCCTTACCGAATCGGGATTTATCATATCGATATATTCGGGTCTTCCGCCCTTTCTTGACTTACAGTAAAAGAATATACGCCACACTCCGCTCGGTATATCCCAGGTGAGATAGCTTTGATCTCGGTTTATTTTGTCTGACAGATCTATTCCATCGTATAGGCAGGTCTCAAGCTCGTCGGCACGTCTTTTGTATGCGTATGCTCGGATAAGCAGGTTGTCGCTATCGTCCGGCTTTACAATGATCGACGTATCCGGAGAAGGACCCACTACGTCTACGTGACGTTCGATAAGCTCCCATTGACGAAGCTCGGGATGTTTTTTTGCTATCATTCCCGCGGCGTGACCGGTAGGGAAGTGATCGTCGTCAAGCAGCCATACCTTCATATTTCGCTTTTGAGCCTCGTCAAGGATAATATCCATATCACGCCACCATCCGTCTCCGGCAAAATCCGGGTGAGGACGCGCTTCTACACAGAATGCACGGCATCCGCTGTTATATATTCTCTGTATCTGCTCGGGGATAAGATCGGTATGATCTCCATGCTGCCAATAGAAGGGAAGAAGATAGTTTTCAGTATTTCCACCGAGCACGTCATGCAGTCTTTTGTCCATTTTTTTCTCCTTAATGTTGATTTTGAAGTTGATCTATAAGAGAATATCTTCAGCTTAGCATACAGTTAAGCCTTTATTTAAAAATATTCTCCGAAACTCCAAAAGCGATTCGTTAGATATTCTTTTTGACTCATCGTATGGATAATCCATGCCGAGCGTTTTATATTTGCTTGCTCCGAGAGTGTGATAGGGCATAAGAGTAACCTGCTTCACCGAGGAAAGCGATGCCACAAGCTCTGCGATGCGCTCGATCTCACTCACATTGTCATTGAAATCCGGAATGACGGGGATGCGTATCCATATGCTTTTTCCCACAGAGGAGAGCTTTTTCAGATTGTCAAGAATAAGCGCATTATCGACCCCCGTGTATTCCTTGTGTAAATTCCCATCCATGCATTTTACGTCGTAAAGGTACAGGTCGCAGTATTCAAGTGTCTTTTGTATATCTTCCCACCGAACGTACCCTGAGGTATCGATCGCGGTGTGTATCCCTATTTCCTTTGCCAGCCTTAAAGCGGAAGTGACAAAATCTGCTTGCAGTAGGCATTCACCTCCCGAGAAGGTTACTCCGCCTTCTCTCGCATAGAAAATACGGTCCTTCTTTATCTCGGTCAGTATCTCGTATTCATCTACCGTGCGTCCGCATACCGACAAAGCGCCCGTAGGACAGCGATCGGCATCCGAAGGATGAGTCCTGCTTTTACATTCGTTACATCCTATGCACTTCTCTTCAAAAAATTGAAGCTGAGGGTCCGGAGAAAGCCCTTCGGGATTATGGCACCATCTACAGCGAAGAGGACAGCCCTTCATAAATACGGTGGTTCTTATTCCCGGTCCGTCGTGTACCGAAAATCTTTGAATGTCAAAAATTCTGCCGTTCATAAATGCCTCTCTCCTTTTCTGCCTTGTAAATGCATAGCCTCTATATATCGGTAGTATTATATCATATTTAATTTTGCTTGTCAACAGAAAGCGAAAATTTAAAAACAAATTTTTTAGTAAAAAAGCATCCCAAAACAACAGTTAAGGGACGCTTTTTATTGCCTCGGAGAAGAAGCGAAGATCTGTTACTCTTCTATGCTTATTATAATATTTCCCGTATCGGTGGTGATCTCACATCTGCCGCCGCTTGCTGTCTTTGGAACATCGATCCTTCCGGTATCCGTGCTTGTAATGAATACTTTTTCGGAAAGCAAGCTTCCGCTGACATTACCCGTATCGGTTTTTACAAGGATATCGGATGCGTCGGAACGGCTGAATTTTACGCTACCGGTGCTTCTTTCGACCGAGAGCTTTTCGGTTGCAATAACGTTTACCAGCGAGATACCTCCGGTGCTTCCGCTTGATGTAAGATTTTTGCATGAAACGCCGGAAAGCTCGGCATTGCCGGTAGATACGTTTACGCTGACGTCTCCCGCGCACACGGTATTAGAGAGAGTTACCTTACCCGTAGAAACCGAAAGGTCGATATAATTCGCTGAGACCCCTTCAATACGGATGCTTCCTGTGGTCGTCTTTATCTTTAGGCTACCCGATGCGGAGGCATAACACTTTACACTGCCCGTGTTTTCGGTGATTTCTATATTTTCAAAAGTGAAGTCTTTAGGTATTTCCACCGCCCCCGTATCGGTCTTTACGTACAGATCCCGGTACTCGCTTAAGGGGAGATATACCGTTATCTTAGGTGAACCGATATTGATGCCAATGTGCTCATACCATTTTTTTGTGTTGACCGCTTCTACTGTGAGCGTGTCGTCCTTTACGGAAACAGAGTGCTTTACCTTTTCCTCTTCATAGCAAACGACCGAGCATTTTTCATTATCAGATGGAAGAAATACAATGCTTGCAGTTTCGGTAACGACAGAGATCGACGAGAAGCTCCCGCTTATTTCGTGCTCATTCGTTTCATATTTATCGGTCGATAATTTTGTAATATCCCAGTTAAGCATAAGCATTACACATCCGAATATCATGCTTCCTACCAATATGAGAGAAATTGCGGCTATTATAAGTATTTTCGTTGACGTGCGCATAATTATTTCTCCTTTCTTATAAAGCATTTTTTAATGCCCAAGGCAATCTTCTTTGTAAGTATTACGGTGCATTTTGTAATGGCAGAGCACCCGATAAAAACGAATAGCGATATTCCCACGCACACAAGGCCCGAGCCTATAAGCGCGATACCCGAAATACTGCTCCCGATCACAGCAATGACTGCTCCGCCCACTATAACGCCAATACCGCCGGCAATGAGGGATGCGAATACAGCCCAGAATGAAATGACCACAGACCACAACACGACGTAAAGAGAGAGTATGACAGAAACAGCCGCGACGGCAAGCGAAAACCATATAGGTGAACCGAGCACCAAAAGTATTATCTCCCATGCTTGTATCCGTCTTTTCGGCTTTATACGCTCCTTAGCTATTCTTTTAAGAGGAATATCACTTATTATCTGTGATGATATATCCTCGACGCTGCCAATATCGAGCAACGCCTCTTTTTCCGTACGCCCCTCCTCTATCATGTCGTCTATCATTTCACTGTAAAAGGCGATACGCTCCTCAATATCCTCACTTGGCAGCCCCGAAAGCCTTTTTCTTAGTTCTGTAATAAATTCACTCTTCGTCACCTTGCCTCATCCTCCTTAGTCACAAACTTATATATAGACATGACCTCACGCCATTCGTTCTTGAAGTCTTCTATACGCCCGAGTCCGGCATTTGTAATATGATAATATTTTCTGAGTCTGCCGTTGTGCTCCGCAGTGCGTACCGTGAGCATATTTGCCGTTTCAAGCCTCTTTAAGATCGTATATAAAGTAGATTCCGACATTTCAATATACGGCTTCATATCCTTTATGATCTTATAGCCGTAGGAATCCTCGTTTTTTATCGCGGTAAGTACGCAGACGTCGAGCAGACCTCGCTTTAATTGAATATCCATAGCATACCCCTCTTTGCATAATATATCATATCACGAAGTATTGATTTTGTCAATAGGTTTTCAAAAAAATTTTTATTTGAGGCAAAAAATAAAAAAGCCCGAACCCCTCGGGTAATATAACATGAGGGGTTCAGACGTTGGAGTGTGTTGGTTAGATCACACTGAAAAACGAATATATTATACCGACAGCGGCTTTGTTTTGTCTAAAATCATACCTATAAATACGTTTCAGATCTTTCTTCGGTATTTGCTTCGCCGCTTGCGTAAGTTATGCGCATCCCGGCAGCCCTTATACCAATGCATTTATAAAGATCGATGCTGTTATGAGCACTCCGCAGTAAATTAAGTAACGACATCTTTAAGCCTTGGAGCAGGAGTTCAGCGTTTCTCATCCTTTATTCTCATCTGCCAGCATCCCCAGCACATGCTTTCGTATTTGTCGTTTCCGCCTATCTCGATCTGATCTCCGACAACAACTATCCTGCCGTCACTGTCGATCCTGGCGTTGACGATAGCTTTTTTACCGCACCTGCATACAGACTTTACCTCGCTTATACTGTCTGCAATCTCGAACAGACGCTTTGAGCCTTCAAAAAGCTTGGTGAGAAAATCCGCCCGAAGCCCGAAGCACAAAACCGGTGTATCGTGAAATTCCGCTATATACTTAAGCTGATCGACCTGGTCTGCAGTGAGAAACTGACACTCGTCGCAGATAATTACGTCGACGGCAGAGGTGCTTATTAATGTGCGGTAACGTTCAAGAAGATCTTCATCCCTTTTTATTGCGTCTGCAACCGCAGATAGTCCTATGCGCGATTTTACCACTGTAATACGCGCACCGCTCTCATCGGTGTAATCGTCTCTGTCATCAAGGTCGGGTTTGATGAGCCAGACTTTGTTTCCTTTTTCCTCATAGTTAAAACGTGTCATCAGAGCATTAGCCGTCTTTGAAGAAGCCATAGCTCCGTATTTGAAATATAACTTTGCCATTCGTAACCTCACTTTGTCGGTGCTTTTTAAATGTTGTCACCGCAGTACGTTTTTCATTTCCTTCGGTATTTATTATATCATAAAATCGGCCGTAATTCAAGAGGAAACTTGATTTTCGGAATAATATTTTCTCTCACAAACAGTAGTGCTGTAATGTCTTGTGCTTGTTCCGCACCTGAACGCGGCTTCTTCTTGTGTGAGATTCTGCGCAACACGGACGCACCTGAGATTTGCTTTAATTGTTTCTGTGGTTGTAATAGAAAACCTCCTTAAAAGTTTGTTTTTTTATATTATACCACAGGATTAGACGTTGCCCATGAAGTGCAGTTCATGTTTTTGGCAAAAAGATGGCCTGCCGGAAAATTCGGGCAGACCGGAATTGTGCTAAGTAGTATAAGCGTGATTTGTCCTAATTGAGATATTGCCGTTATTGTAGTAGGTGTAAGTTTAGTTCTGGGCCACCCCGCCAATATGGATTGGCGGGGAAACTTTCCATCGCGATTGCTGTTCTTGTTTCTATGGCTTCTCTAAAATACAATGAAAATAAAAATCGGGACTACGGTTGTTAGCAATCATAGGTTCTAATACTTTGGCAAACTCTTCAACCGATATATTGATAGAGTCAAGATCATCAATATCATAACTAACCGTAAAATATACATCAATTCGCTTTACAATGCTTTCTTTCATAATGAACTCAAGCATCTCTTGTAAATTCATCATACGAGTATTAAGCGGTTCGGGACGATATTCCACAACTTCACAATCAAGATCTTGCCCCGTAAGAGGAGTGACAAGTTTAAAGTTGAAGCTATCTTCTAAAGCCAAAATACATTCACACTGGTCAAAAGGAACCAAATTTTCATGATCAACAGTTATGGCAATTCGCCTGTTACATCCCTCTTTGATTATTTTGAAAAGAAAAGCTGATGTAATAGTATCGAAAAAATCATTATTTAATTTTACTCTTAGATAAAGTGTAGCACTCATGTTTCGCCCTCCATATTTACTCAGATATTTAAAAAATGTAATAGCGTCACCCTCTCTTAAAAAAACGTTATTGTTGACCAGTGGGTGAACATGTGGAATTATATACCGTTTGATACTTTTCACATAGTGTTTGGCACCTTGAAAGTGAATTTTATACATTAGCTTTCCATCAGGTCCATACGTTCCGGCAGAATATATCTTACCATTTTGCCCATATTTAAGTTTTGAAGAGTTCGGAACCCCATCATCCGGGAATTCCTTACCATGACATCTATTATGCACCAACACGGCACTATCGGTAACATAATAAGTATGAAAATCCTCAACCTCAAAGTTATAGACGGTTACAGGGGCTTCAAGAAGTTCATGCTGAACTTGCTCTATGATTACATACTCACCGTTAAGGAGCTGTAATCTGTCGCCCGCGCGGAGGTGTACCGCCCTGATGGAGGTTAGTCACTCCGGGGCTCCCCGCCAATGTGGAATTGGCGGGTGACTTTTTGCGTTAATCGAGTCTTGGTTATCCGGATGATTTGAAAAATGTATTATATTGGATAGTGGTTGGGATTAATCGATTGAAAAATCATACATTGATTTAATTTTAGTTTTTAAATGATTTATGGTATCTTGAACTGCATATGATTCTTTTTCAATGTCAGAAAAGTGTTCAAGTGCGTGAAAAATAGTTTTTGCATTTTCTTCATCAAGAATTTCGTCTAAAGCGTTTACAACAGCACACCTTGTTTGATATTTTTTTGAAGAAAAACAGTTTATTATCTGTTGAAGTGTATCACGATTACATAACAAGTGAAAACATCTGTAGCAAGAAACCTTAACAAAATAACAGTGTTCTGTTTGAATTGCTTTTTCCACAATTTCAATAATGTTAGTCTTTTTGTACCCGACGGATAGTTTGTCAGCAAGTCCTTCCACGTGCTGTCGCCGTAGGTGTACCACCCGGAGGGAGGTTAGTCCCTCCGGATGTTTCCTCACTAAAAGGCTATTTTGTAACCGTTAAGTCTTAATCTTCACATAAGAGCTTGGGATTATCCCAACAAACTGCCTTTTGTCCCCAAAAGGCGATGCTTGCAGATAGACTATATGTTATAGTAGTTTGCAATAAAATTGAACATTATTGCCTCGAGATTTTCATAAACTGATGTGTGATGGCGGTTTTTTATTTGATTTTTTAGCGTAGAAAGAAGTTCTACCAAATGATCATATCCCTTGTGACTATCATCGTTAATGTAACAAGAACCATCCACATAGTCAAAAAGAACCTTATAGGGCCGATTCTTTTTGATGTTTACCAAGATCCCGTCTCTTACTGAATAAGACATAGACAAAACCAAATCCTGGGAATAAATGTTCACAATACCTTTTACTCCTAAATATACTTGGGAGTATGAATAGCTAGAGTTATCTAGATTACTAAACGGTGAATTGTGAATCCGTTTGTCTGGTTGGATTCGGTTAATACATTTGCACCAAATTCGCATATCCTTCAAGGACCTCCAACTCCATACCATAGAATTGCCCAGCTTGTGCATACCCATTTAGGCCAGAATCGTATATAACAGCACCGAGAGTACGCATAGTTTTTATATACAATTTATTGCAAGCACAGCTGACAGCATTAGCTGCTTTTTCTCCGAATATCTTTTTGATTCCATTATAGTAGCTACCATTAAGTGGTTTCCAAAGCGCATCGCTAGAATATGTAGCCGTATCTGTTAACCCAGCAGCACGATTAACTTTGTCCATTCCCCGGCCAATTGTTATTCCCTGCCTTGCTGTTTTTACCGCTTTCACACCAGCCGAGACTACTGATCCACCAAGCGCAGATAAGCCGCCCATCATAAACCCATTGGCCAATCCATCCTTCATACCTTCAACACCGCCAGTTGCATACCCAATCGCCCCACTTGTTATCGTACTAACAGCAACTCCAAGTAAAACAGGAGCAGCCGCTCCACCTGTTGCAACAGTCACTGCAACTGCTGCGACTGTTGCAACAGCACCGATAGCTACTTTTGCCCAGTTAGGCAAAGACCAGTTGCCATTATCATCAAAACGATTAACCGGATCGTTCATACAATATGCAAACAGATTATAACTCAGCAAACTTCCATCAGCGCCAAGATAATCTATATTATCTGAACTTATCCACCGCCCGATCTCAGGATCGTAATAACGGCTACCTACATAATACCACCCGGTCTCAACATCGTAGTAATATCCACGGTATCTGAACGGGTTATGGATAGCACCGCCGGGGAGGAACTGGGAGGCATAGCTTTCTGTGCAGTTGCCCCATGCGTCATAGTCATAGGTTATGAGCTTTGTGCCGCTCGAATTATAGACAGCAATTATGTCCCCTTGGAGGTTCTTCTCAAAGAAGAAGACGTCATACACCCCTTCTGCGTAAGAGGGTTCTCGGTATTTCATACCGACAGGCGCACCCGTTTCGTCGTAAAGATAGACGATTCTATAGCGTTCCTCGAGCTCCAAGTCATCCCCAACATAGTAAACCGCTTCGCATATTATCTGAGTTCCATTGAGAATATACTCATGAATAAACGTTT
>SVRJ01000044.1 GCA_015064885.1 Oscillospiraceae bacterium | reverse complement strand
GATGCGGAGATAGATTTTACCTTTACCGAAGCGGAGAGCGGTGTTCTCTTTCACGCGGAGGCGGATTTTGCAGACACTCCGGCTATAGGCGAGGATCTGCTGTCGGGTATTCTTACTCATATAAGGAGCACGCTCGAAAGACCGTTCCCGTTACCCGACGGCGGAGAGGCTCTTCTTGCACGTGTGAAGGAGGATATAATGGGAGACTGCGCGGTAGACAGAGCAGACCCCGACGCATATTCTTATTCCGCCTACAAGGACCGTGTCTACTCGGCGTATTCCGACAGGCTCACCGAGGAAGGAATAAGAGCTATTCCGAAGGAGGTCACTCTCGGTGACGTGAAGAAGATACACTCCCTGCTTCTCGGGGCGCCGATGATATACGCCTTCTCTATCGGAAGGGCGGATGCCGACAGAGTGAAAAGAGAGATATGCTCACGCTTTGCTTACGCGAGGGCGGAAAAGGTCATTCCGCTTACACCCTGCTATCCCGGCAGCTTTGAAAAATTCACCGACACTCCTATGGGAAGCTCATCCAGGCTCTACCTCGGCTATTCTTCCTCATGCGAGGACCTTTATTCGAGTATACTTGCGATCTACCTCGGAGGAGTTCCGGTGTCGAGGCTTTATACCGTTCTTCGCGAGGAAAACAGATACTGCTATTCGGTTTACGCCGAGAGGCAGTCGGCAGGTCTTCTCACCGTATCCGCAACAGTAGGGAAGAAGCTGGAGGAAAGATCGAAGAAGCTTATAGAAAAGGTCATAGAAGAAACAAAGATAGGGGCGGATCCCGCTGTTCTCTCTGCGGCAAAGCAGGCGGCTCTTTCCTCTGCAAGGGGAATGTACGAGAGCAGAAGGGCGTGTGAAAGATTCTTCTTTGCCTCGTTTGTGAGGGGAGAATATCCCGACAACGAGCAAAGAATAAAAAAGATAGAAGCCTTCGGAGAAAAAGAGCTTACCGAGGCTGCGAGGGGGATCACGCTTTGCAGAGAGTACATTCTTCCGGGCGAGCGGACGGTAGGCCGCAAAAAAAGCGCGAGAGGAGGCCTTCGGCATTGAGCAGACAGATAAAGATAACAGACGATCCTCTTTCGGGTGCGAGGGTGTATGAATATTCTCACAGATCGGGAGCGGTAGTGCTCGCGGTGGAGGAGAATACGCAGAATTCCTCGGCGTCCGTGTCGATACCCTACGGAGGCGGAACGTCCGAGATACGTCTCGACGGATTCCGCTACCTTCCCGCTTTTCCGGGAAGCGCGCATTTTGCCGAGCATATGATATTCACGGGGGGTAGGCTCGACCGCTTTTGTGCTCTCGGTGCGGATGCAAATGCCGAGACCACGATGACGGGAACCACGTACTACGTCAGCGCGGGAGAAAAGTTTCTCTATTCGCTCGGAGATCTCGCCTACATGGTGATAAAGCCTACCTTTTCAAAGGACGAGCTCGAGAAGGAAAGAGAGATAATCCTCAGGGAAAAGAGCGATGACGACGACGCGTTCACAAAGGGAAGAAACGCGCTTACCGACATGGTCTATTCGCGCGGAAGTGTCAGGCGTGAGATAATAGGCGACGTAAAAAGCATAAAAAAGATGGATGCCGATCTTTTGCGAGGAATATACAGCTGTGCGTACAGGCCGGGCGTTATGTCATTTGCGGCGGTATCCTCCTTCGATTACCGAAAGATATTCGACATGATAGACGCGGCACTCTTCGGAAACGACTCGCGTGCCGTTCCAAATTTCAAGAGGATAAAAAGCGTGAGACGCGTAGGCACAGAGAGGCAAAGGGGTATCAAGGCTCTTTCGGGAAGCGGACTCGTTTTCTTCGGTATTTATCCCGACATGTCTGTGCTCGGCGACAATTATGCGAAAAAGCAGGTCTACTCCTCTATGCTTGAGAGCATGATATTCGACAGGACCGAGCATATCGGAGGCGGCTTTCTTGACGGCCGTACCGGTATAAACGGAGGCTTTCGCAGTGATGCCGAGATATTCGCGGACGAGCTCATGCTTACCGCCGGGCTTTCATGCGAGGACGCGCGCGGCACTGCAGGCGAATTCATTTCCTTCTTCGACCGGGTGAAAAGGAATGGTGCAAGGCATCTCTTTACCAACGTCGAGGCAAAGAGGAGGAGCCTTGTTGCCGAATATCTCTCTGTTTACGACTCTCCGTCTGATCTTTCGCTCACGATGAGCGAGTACTCGGCGGCGGGAGCCCGATTTACAGACGTTGGCACCGAGCTTATCCGATTTGACGAAAATGATTTCTTCGCCTTTGCCGATCGGGTGCTTGAGGGTGCCGAGGTGTTTGCGGTTTACGGAGCTGAAAATTGAAGCTTTAAATTTAAAATTTAAAATTGAAAATTGAAAAATAAAAAATAAAAGGTGAAAGTTAAAAATACGGAGAGGTTTTTATGGAAAAGACAACAGTTTCGTTTCCCGGTCTCGGGATCGGGGAATTCTCGGTAGATCCGGTAGCGTTCAGGTTCAATCCCTTCGGGCTTTTTGAGAGTCCGATAGAGGTCAGGTGGTACGGCATTATCATATGTCTCGGAATGATACTTGCTTGCGTTTACGTTTATCTTCGCGCAAGGCAGATAGGGCTCACGCTCGACGACGTTCTCGACATTGCGCTCTTTATCATTCCCTGCGGAGTCATAGGCGCGAGGCTGTACTACGTTATTATGAAGCCCGAGATATTCAAGACCTTTTACGACGTCATTGCGATATGGGAGGGCGGCCTTGCCATATACGGCGGTGTCATCGGAGGCGGAATAGCGCTTCTTATAGTTTCAAAGCTCAAGAAGCTGAAGGTAGGTCAGATATTCGACATGGTCGCGCCCGCGGTCATGATAGGTCAGATACTCGGCAGGTGGGGCAACTTCTTCAACGGAGAGGCACACGGAACAGAGACGGATATATTTTGCCGTATGGGGCTTTTTGAGGGCGGAGAGATGATATTCGTTCATCCCACCTTCCTTTACGAGTCTCTCTGGAATCTTCTCGGCTTCATCCTTATCAACGCATTCTGGAAAAAGAAGAAGTTCGACTGGCAGATATTCCTTGAGTATATTTCATGGTACGGCTTCGGAAGAATGTTCATAGAGGGGCTTCGCACAGACAGTCTCTATCTCGGCCCGTGGAGAGTAAGCCAGCTCGTAGGCTTCTTCTGCTTCGTGATAGGCGTTTCGGTCATGATATTCCTTTTCGTCAAGAGCAGAAAGTACCATGATGCGGAGACCGTCGAATATGCGGGCGTTTACTCAAGGCTCACGAGAAAGACCGAGCAGAAGCGCAAGGTCACAGAGGAGGAAGAGGAAAAGATAATCGGCGCGATCATCAAAAAGGAAGCGAATGAAGACGGGGACGACGAGGACGACGGTGACGACGCTGACGAAGACGGCAAAGAAGACGTAAAAGAAGATGTAAAAGAAGAGGACGAAGAGGACGTCTTTGAGAGCGTTGCGCGCAGGATATCAGAGACGGATGAAAATAAGAACGGCGGCGGTGGCTTGAACTGATGAACGAAAGCATAAAACACATTAAGGAATACGAAGCCAACGGCAGCCCCGCACTTGCGGTAAGGCGTTGGTGCAGAGAGTTTACCGATAGGGAGGGGATCTCTCCCTATGCGTGCGTTCTGACCTTCGGCTGTCAGCAGAACGAGGCGGACAGTGAGAAGATGCGCGGAGTTCTCTGCGATCTCGGGTACGCGATAACCGACGATCCGAATATGGCGCAGGTGCTTCTTTTCAACACCTGTGCGGTAAGAGACCATGCCGAAAAGAAGGTCCTTTCGGTAATAGGGCAGTACAAGCATCTCAAGGCAGTAAGGCCGTCTCTCATTATCGGAGTGTGCGGCTGCATGTCGGCTCAGGCAGAGAGAAGAGAAAAGCTCAAGAGGAGCTATCCGTATGTTGATTTCGCTACCGGACCTGCGGCGGCAGGAAAGCTTCCCTCACTTATAGCATCGAGGCTTGGCGGCAAAAAAAGAAGCTTTGATTACACCGAGGAAAACGAGATATTCGAGGGCGTTCCCGTAAAGCGGAGCGAGGATTTTCGTGCCTGGGTCAACATTATGCACGGGTGCAACAACTTTTGCACCTACTGCATAGTTCCTTACGTCCGCGGACGTGAAAGAAGCAGGCGCAAAGAGGACATAATAGATGAGTGCCGTGAGCTTATAGCGAGCGGTGTAAAGGATATTACTCTTCTCGGTCAGAACGTGAATTCTTACGGGCGCGGTCTCTATGAGGACTATGCGTTCCCCGATCTTCTTCGCGACGTGTGCTCTCTTGAGGGAGATTTCAAGGTCAGGTTCATGACCAGCCATCCGAAGGATGCGACCGACGAGCTTTTTAAGGTCATGAGCGAGTGCGAGAAGGCGGCAAGGCATTTTCATCTTCCGCTTCAGTCGGGAAGCACGCGTATTCTCGGGCTTATGAACAGGCGGTACACCTTTGACGGGTATCTTGAAAAAATAGAAAAGATGCGCGCTCTTATGCCGGATATTACTATAACAAGCGACATCATAGTCGGTTTCCCGGGTGAGACCGAGGAGGATTTTGAGCAGACGCTCGAGGCTCTTCGTCTCGTAAAATACGACATGCTCTACTCGTTTATCTATTCTCCGCGAAAGGGGACACCCGCAGCCGAGATGGACGGGCAGATACCGAAGGAAATATCGAACGCAAGGTTTTCCCGTCTGCTCGAGCTTCAGAACGAGATAGCAAGAGAAAAGAACGAGGCTTATATCGGGAAGGTCGTCCGCGTTCTGTGTGAGGGTGAGAGTAAGACTGACGCAGACACGTATGCCGGAAGAAGCGACGGCTACAAGACGGTATTCTTCCCCGAGAGGAGAGATGCCGGAGAATACGTTGACGTAAGAATAGAAAGGGCGGATGCCTTCGCTCTTTACGGCAGATGCGAAAAATAAAGGCAGACAAGATCTGATAATAAAAAAAATTAAAATAAACAATAAAAAAAGGACGGTACACAAAAATGACTATCGAACAACTTGCAAAGCAGCTCGGCAACGCTATAAAGGGCGACGAGAGAATGGTAAGATTCAACAAGGCGAAAGAGGCTTTTGAGGCTGACGTGGCACTCGGAAGAATGGCTATCGAATTCGAGATCCAGCAGAAGGCTCTTGCCAACGAATACGCTAAGGCAGAGAGAGACGAGGCTCTTATCACAAGCATTCAGAAGAGAGCTCAGGAGCTTTACGACACTATAACCTCTTCCGATCTCTACAAGGAGATGATTGCGGCTGAGGAAGACGTCAACAAGCTTATGAACGAGGTGAATTCTATAATCACCACAGAGATCACAGGTCAGGCTCCCTGCACTCACGACTGCTCTACCTGCGGCGGACACTGCCACCACTGATAATTCTTTAATTTCAAAAAAATCGGAGGAGTACTCTATGTGCGCTTTACTCAGCAAGGATAAAAAAGCGAGGGTACTGTTCATAGGAAACAGCTACACCTACTACAACGATATGCCGAAGATATTCGAGAGCATAGCGAGGGCGCAGGGCGCGGACCTTGAGGTCCTTTCGGTGACGAAGGGCGGGTACACTCTCGAGCAGCTTGCTTCTCCCGATAACGAATACGGAAGGGCAGCCGACTCTCTTCTTTCGGGGGAGAGGTTTGACGTCGTCTTCCTTCAGGAGCAGAGCCGCAGGCCTGTCATAGATCCCGAGCTGTTTATGAAGGGCGCGGAGGCTCTGACAAAAAAGGCGAGAGCTAACCGTGCGGGTGTTATTCTCTATCAGACGTGGGGACGGAACAAGGGTAATCCCGAGCTTTACGATATTGCACGCGATACGAGAGAGATGGCAGAAAAGCTCGGCGCATCCTACTTGAGGGTCGCAGGCGCGCTTGGGTGCTCTCTCTCACGTGTCGGGTATGCATTTCTCGACGTTTTCGAAAATCACCCCGAGGTAGAGCTTTACGCTCCCGACGGCTCTCATCCCAATTCGACCGGAAGCTATCTTGCGGCACTCTGCCACTATGCGGTGTCCTACGGAGAGGATCCCACTCTCGTTTCCTACGATCACGGAGAAGGAGAGGAGACCGCAAGAATACTCAAGGAAGCGGCAAAGGCTGTTTCTCTTTAAGTACAAGCGAATGCCGAAAGGCTTTCAAAGGTATATTTAAGCTCGGTCCACAGAGGGGACGTCAGACTGTTAGGTGAAGCAAGCGGTGCAGAAGCTCCCCTTTCCAAAATCAGACTAAACGGCGCGCCGCCCCGCCGTCGCAGAGAGCAAGCTCTCTGCGATAAGGAAGACCGAAAGCGCTCTTCCACCCCGAGCCGCAGGCTCGGGGCGGCGGGGCGGCATTTGAGCCGCACAGTCTGATAGCCGCACTGTGGAAGGATAAAAAATAAAGTTTTCCCCCTGTGGGGTAACTTAAAAAAAGATCAAACTCAAAGAAACAAAAGCCCAAAAGGGCAGAACGGAGACATTATGTCAGTAATAATGAACGGCAAAGAGGTAAGCGCAGCCAAAAGAGCGCAGATAGCAAAAAGATGTGAAGAGTATAAAAAGGAGCACGGAGGCAGAGCACCCGGCCTTGCCGTTATTATAGTCGGAGACGACCCGGCGAGCGCAGTCTACGTAAGAAATAAAAAGAAGGGCTGCGAGGAGGTCGGCTTCAATTCGTGGGTGTACGAAATGGGCGCAGAAACAACACAGGAACAGCTTGACGACCTTGTCGTAAAGCTGAATAACGACCAAAGCGTCGACGGAATACTCGTCCAGCTCCCCCTCCCGAAGCACCTCGACGAAAAGCACGTAATAGAACTTATAGATAAAAATAAGGACGTGGACGCATTCCACCCCTATAACGTAGGAAAAATAACAGAAGGCGACTATAGATTTCTCCCCTGTACACCGGCAGGCGTTATGGAAATACTCAGATACTATAACGTAGACCCGAGCGGAAAGAATGGCGTAGTCGTCGGAAGATCGAATATAGTAGGCAAGCCTATGGCACTCCTCCTCCTTCATGCAAACGGAACGGTAAAAATATGCCATAGCAGAACTCCCGACCTTAAAGGCGCATGCAGAGAAGCGGACATCCTGGTGTGCGCGATAGGAAAAGCAAAATTCTTCGACGGCGAATACGTTAAAGAAGGCGCAGTCGTTATCGACGTCGGAATAAACAGAGACGAGAACGGAAAGCTCTGCGGAGACGTGGACTTTGCATCGGTAGAAGGGAAAGCATCCTACATTACCCCCGTCCCGGGCGGAGTAGGCCCCATGACTATAACCATGCTGCTTGAAAATACACTCAAAGCAGCACAAATGAAGAATTGAACGGACAGACCCCGGATAAAAATACAATATCAAAGCGAACCGTGTAAAAGGAGAAGAGCATAGATGACACCGATGATGGAACAGTATCGCAAGATAAAGAGCGAATACGAAAATTACATATTGTTTTACCGCCTCGGCGACTTTTACGAAATGTTTTTTGAGGACGCGATAAAAGCGTCGAAAATACTCGATCTTGCGCTTACGGGAAGAGACTGCGGAGAAGGACAGAGAGCACCCATGTGCGGAATACCCTACCACGCAGCCCAGCCCTATATAGGAAAGCTTATAAAAGCCGGACAGAAGGTCGCCATATGCGAGCAGGTCGAAGACCCGAAGGCGGCAAAGGGCATAGTTAAAAGAGACGTCATCAGAGTGGTCACACAGGGTACGCTTATAGAATCAGACCTTTTGCGCGAGGACAGAAACAACTACCTCTGTACAGTATTCTTTTCGCCCTCGGGCGCAGCCCTCGCATTTGCCGACGTCTCCTGCGCGGTCCTCTGTGCAACAGAGTTATCCGGAGGCGACGACCTGACGGATAAAATAATAAACGAGATCTCCGCATATTGCCCCAGCGAAATAATAATGAACGAGGACGTCGAGAAATACCCGAAGCTGAAGCAGTTCATACTCAATCGCCTCGCAGCGTCGATAGCCGTGGAAAGCTTCGGAAGATTCGATTATACTCCCTGCGCGGAAGCGGTAAGAGAGCAGTTCGGAGAAGCGGAAAGCGAGGAGTACGTGAAGAATACCGCCATCACCTGCGCGGTGGGCGGCGCACTATCCTACCTTCGCGACGTCCACAGATCGAACGTCCCGAATATAAAGGACCTCAAAATATACAGCGAGAGCCAGTACGTAGATATCGACGCAAGCACAAGACGTTCTCTCGAGCTGTACGAGGGAATGAGAAGCGGAGAAAAGAAGGGAAGCCTGCTCTGGGTCCTCGATAAAACGAGAACCTCCCCCGGAGCGAGACTCCTCAATCGCTTCGTCGGTCAGCCGCTTACCGATATTGCCGAAATAACGAGAAGACAGAACGCTGTAGGCGAGCTTAAGGACGACTTCATGAAAAGAAGCAATATAGAGGACCTCCTCGATTCGGTCCTCGATATAGAAAGACTCCTTACAAAGGTAATATGCCGGAGCGCAAACGCGAGAGACCTTTCGGGAATATGCTCTACCCTCCGCGTGCTCCCCGATATTAAAGACGAGCTTGAGGGAGTCTCCTCCTATGAGCTGAAAAGAATATACGGAGGCCTCGATTCTCTCGAAAGCCTCAGAGAGCTGCTTGATAGCGCGCTCGGTGACGAGCTTCCCATTACGGTAAGAGAAGGCGGAATGATAAAAGAAGGCTTTAACGAAGGGCTGGATACCCTCCGTGCCGCAGTTACCGACGGAAAGGGCTGGCTCGAAAGAATAGCCGCCGAGGAAAGAGAAAAAACGGGTATACGTACACTCAAAATAGGATATAACAGAGTCTTCGGATACTATATAGAGGTCTCAAAGTCGTTTATGGACCAGGTTCCCGATACCTATATAAGAAAACAGACCCTCGCAAATTGCGAAAGATATATAACCGAGGAGCTGAAAATAAAGGAAGCGGAAATGCTCGGCGCAAAGGACAGAATATGCGCGCTCGAATACGATATATTCACAAGCCTGTGCGAAAAGGTAATAGAGCGCGCACCTACCCTCAGACGAGTGTCGTCAATGCTGGCACTCCTCGACGTGTATAATTCGCTCGCCTCGGTCGCAGAACAGAACAGATACGTCTGCCCCGAAATAGAAGCCGACGAAATTATAGACATAAAGGGAGGAAGACACCCGGTAGTCGAAAAGTTCATGTCGGGAGAAGCCTTTATTCCAAACGATACCTACCTCGATACCGAGGAAAGACGCACCATGCTCATAACCGGACCGAATATGGCGGGTAAATCCACGTATATGAGACAGGTAGCACTCATAACCGTAATGGCGCAGATAGGCTCCTTCGTCCCCGCCGACAGCGCGAGAATAGGCGTGGTCGATAAGATATTCACAAGAGTCGGCGCAAGCGACGACCTCGCAGGCGGTCAGTCCACCTTCATGCTCGAAATGAACGAGGTCGCATATATCCTTAAAAACGCGACGAAAAAGAGCCTCATAATATACGATGAGGTAGGCCGCGGAACGAGCACCTACGACGGAATGAGCGTCGCACGCGCAGTCGTCGAATATACCAACGGAAAAAAGATAGGCGCGCGAACCATGTTCGCAACTCATTATCACGAGCTCACCTCTCTTGAGGACGAGTACAGCGGAATAGTCAATTACAGTATAGCCGCAAAAAAGAAGGGCGACGATATTATCTTCCTCCGTAAGATAGTAAAAGGCTCTACCGACGAAAGCTTCGGAATAGAGGTGGCAAAGCTCGCGGGAGTTCCCTCGGAGGTCATCTCGAGAGCAAAAAACGTCCTCCGCTCGCTCGAAGACGGTGAGGAAATGAAGAAGGCAAAGCACCAGAAGGAAAAAGCACCCGTGCGCGATGAGGTGTCTCTCGAATCTCTCGCAAACGCGAGGATCGCAGGTATGATAAGAGATGCCGAGCTCGATGCCCTCACCCCGATAGAAGCACTCAGCCTTCTGTATAAGCTCAAGGGCGAGCTGATATAAACAGAAAAAGAACCCGAAACCGAAACAAAAACCGAAACAAAAAAGATGAAAGGACCCCGTATGGAATATATTTACGTAGCGATAACCGCAACCCCGTGCTTTACGGGGCGATTCATAAGAACGATAACAAACTCAGCCTACAATCACGTTTCCATCTGCTTTGAGCCGAGCCTTCGGGAGATGTACTCGTTCGCGAGAAGATATAAGTCCACACCGTTCTGCGGAGGCTTTGTGCGCGAGTCGTCAAACAGATACAGACAAAAGGGAAGAGTTGCAAAGCTCCTCCTGTTTAAGATCCCGATAAGCGACGGGGAATATGCCGATATCGAAAACAGACTCCGCCACTTTATCGAGAATAATAAGGACTACGTGTATAATAACCTCTCGGCGGTGATGTCTCTTCTCCACCTTAAACTAAAGGTCAGAAATTCATACACCTGCGTGGAATTTGCCACAGAGCAGCTGTCACGCCTCTCTGCGCTTAGAGGAAGACTGAAGGGTGATTTTTACAGTATAGATTCACTCAAAGAAGCACTCTCCCCCTTCCTCGTCTACTCGGGACCCTTCCCAACCGGAAACCGAGGCTGGGGCGAGGACAGATTCAACCGGAAGCTTTCTCTTTCCGATATAATAGGCGAGGAGTACAGGGATAATAAAAAGCTTCTGTCAAACTTTATCGTGACCGTCTGCCCGAGCTTCGGAGAGATGATGTTTCCCGATAGAGATAAACGTAATCTTAAAAACAAAAGAGAGAAAAGCAAAAGAAAAAGAGAAGGGAGGACGCAGTAATGGGAAAAATACATGAGCTCGGCTTTGAGCTTGCCAATATGATAGCCGCAGGCGAGGTGGTAAGCAGACCTGCCTCCGCAATAAAGGAGCTGTGTGAAAATTCTATAGACGCCGGAGCTACCCGTATAACGGTAGAGATACAGAACGGCGGAGTCCTCCTTATGAGAGTGGCGGATAACGGCTGCGGAATGGACCCCGAGGACCTCGTCCTCTGCGTTAAAAGACACGCCACGAGTAAGATACACAGCGCAAAGGATATAGACGCAATAACCACAATGGGCTTCCGCGGAGAGGCTCTTGCGGCACTCTCGGCAGTTACCGATATGAGAATAATCTCAAAGACGGAAAATGCCGATTGCGGTCACATCCTCACAGTTGAATACGGAAATATAACCGATATATCCGAGAGAGCCGCGGGAAAGGGAACTACCGTCATAGCGGAGAACCTTTTTATGAATATGCCCGCGAGAAGAAAATTCTTAAAGCGCGATACCGCCGAGGCATCCGCCGTCATAGACTGCGTGGAAAAGCTCGCCCTCTCACACCCCGAGATCGCCTTCTGCGTTATATCCGACGGCTCTATCAGATTTGAAAGCAACGGAAGCGGAAAGCTCGAGGACGTAGTATATAAGGTCTACGGAAAGGACAACGCCAGAAACCTCCTTCGCATAAATGAAAGGCATGAGGGAGTATCTATACGCGGCTTTGTAGGAAGCCCGATGATACATAAGGTCAACAGAGCTTATCAGGCGTTCTTTGTAAATAAGAGATGCGTATCCTCACCCTTGCTCAGCTCGTGCGTGACGAGTGCGTTCACCTCCTATATACCGCCCGACCGTTTTCCGCTCGCAGTCATCTTTATAGACGTGAATCCGCTTCTGCTCGACGTCAACGTCCACCCGACAAAGCAGGAGGTCAAATTCGCAAACGAGTCTACCGTGTACGCGTCACTCTTCTACGCTTGCATGAATGCGCTCAGAAATATGGAAAAAATGCCGAACCTCTCGGGCTCGAAATTCAAGGGAGGCTCACCCGACGGATATAACGCACCGAAGCAAACAGTCTCGGAGGCACCCGCTCCCCTCGCTGTGAACAGAGACGAGAGCGGCCGTGAGGTCACCTCCTCGCTCGGAAAGAATCAGATGTCCTTCTCCTTTGGCGATTCGGGTAATAACACCGCCGGTACGTCGGCAGGCGAAAGAAAGAAGAACGTCGAGTACGTGGAGTTTGAACCGGGTATAGTTATTCCGAAGCCGAAGACAGAGCTGATGTCTCCCTCGGCAGATAAGTATGCGAGGACCCCCGAGGACGTCGCAATGGATACCTCGGTAAAAAAGGACCCGAGCACGCCTATACGCTATTACTACGACAGCGAGACGAGAAGCTATAAGGTGAAGGAGTCTGTCAGCAGGCCGGACGAGCCGATATATAATACCTTCGACGACCCGGCAGACCCGATAAGCGAAAGAATACCCCCGTCTGACGCAGAGATGATGCCCCCCGCCGAGGAAAAAAGGCAAAAGGAAGATATCCCCTTGCAGAATATTCCGAAGGAGATACTCGAGCCGCGCGCTCCCCTTCCTAAGGAGCTGTTCAAATATCCGCCGATAGCCCCGGGTAATACCCCCTCCTTCGAGGTGAGAAACGGAGAACACGGAAGCGGTGTCTACGCCATGTACGAAAACGGAAGGAACAGCTACCACAGAGTTATCGGTGAGATATTCAATAAATATATACTCGTAGAGGTAGTCACAAGACTCGGCGCGAAGAATATGCTCGTTATAGACAAGCACGCCGCCCACGAGAGAATGATATTTGAAGAGATGAAGGAGAGCCTCGAGAGAGCCGAAAGGACGTCTCAGCTCATGGCTATCCCGATAGAAGCCGAGGTCGGAAGCGCACTAGTCAATCGCATAAAACGCTATAAGGACAAGATAGAGAACGTCGGCTTCCGCATACAGACGGGAGAGAAGAAGGTCAGCATCTGGTCACTCCCTGCAGGAGTGGATACCGACGACGCCGAGGAAATGCTCCTCCAGGTCCTCTATGCCATAGAGGGAGGAGTCAAGAACGGAAAGAGCCTGCCCGAGATATTCGACAGATCTCTGTTCACGATAGCGTGTAAGGCAGCCGTCAAGGGCGGAAGAGAGTGCGAATCTATTACTGTCGACGCAATAGCGAGGGCGGTCGTCACAGACCCGAAGATAAGATTCTGCCCGCACGGACGTCCCGTGGTCTATGAGGTGACTCTGGGCCAGCTGGATGCGGCATTCAAAAGATAAATTTATAAACGTATCGATTTTGGAGGAAAGACATGTACGAACTGTTAAAGAAGGAGGGCCGCGCGAGAAGAGGAATTCTCCACACGGTCCACGGCGATATTCAGACACCCGTGTTTATGAACGTGGGCACCTGTGCCGCAATAAAGGGCGGCGTCAATACGGTAGAGCTCAAGGAGATAGGCTGTCAGGTAGAGCTTTCAAATACGTATCACCTTCATATAAGGCCGGGCGATAAGCTTATAAAGGAGCTCGGAGGAATAAGAAAATTTATGGCGTGGGACGGTCCCGTCCTCACCGACAGCGGCGGATTTCAGGTGTTCAGCCTTGCGAGCCTCCGCAGAATAAAGGAGGAGGGAGTCTACTTCGCCTCTCACGTCGACGGAAAGAAGATATTCATGGGCCCCGAGGAGAGCATGCAGATACAGTCAAATCTCGCCTCTACCATCGCCATGGCATTTGACGAATGTATAGAAAACCCCGCCGAATATAAGTACGTAAAGGAGTCCTGCCAGAGGACGTACAGATGGCTTATCAGATGTAAGGAGGAGATGAAGAGACTCAACTCTCTCCCCGATACGATAAATAAGGATCAGCTCCTCTTCGGTATCAACCAGGGAAGCACCTACGAGGACCTCCGCATAGAGCATATGAAGCAGATAGCCGAGCTCGACCTCGACGGATACGCTATAGGCGGACTCGCCGTCGGTGAGGAAGCAGAGGAGATGTACCGTATCATAGACGCGGTAGAGCCCCATATGCCGATAAATAAGCCGAGATACCTTATGGGAGTCGGCACACCTCTCAATATCCTTGAGGCGGTACACCTCGGTGTGGACTTCTTCGATTGTGTAATGCCATCGAGAAACGCACGCCACGGAAACCTCTTTACCTGGCACGGAAAGATAAACCTCACAAACGAGAAATACGCTACCGATACAAGGCCGTTCGACGAGGGATGTAACTGCCCCGCCTGCCGAACCTATTCGAGAGCTTACGTAAGACACCTCATCAAGGCAAAGGAGGCTGTCGGAATGCATCTCGCGGTAACGCATAACCTCTATTTCTATAACGAGCTTATGCAGAAGATAAGAGACGCACTCGACGGCGGCTACTTTGAGGAATTTTATCAGAAGTACAGAAATATACTCGGAGAGAGACTCGAGGACTGAGTCTGAAGGAGGATCTATGAAGATAACCTTTCTCGGAAGCTCATGCGGAGTTCCGCAGAGCGACAGATACTGCTCCTCGGCTATGATAGAATGCGGGGACAGACTCTACCTTCTCGATGCGGGAGCACCCGTCACCGAGCTTATGAGAGAGAAGGGAAGGACCCCCGACGAGCTCTCTGCGGTATTCATTACGCATATGCACGGCGACCACCTGAACGGACTCTCCGGGCTCGTGGATATAATGAGCTGGTATTATAAGAATGCCGACCCCGCGATATTCCTTCCCGAAACCGAATATATAGAGGTGCTCGAAGGATGGGTGTCGGTATTCAGATGCGGAGGCGCAGTCAGACCTCTCAGATACGCGAGCGTGAGAGATGGGGTAATTTACAGTGACGGAACGGTAAGAGTGACCGCCATACGAACAAAGCATATGCAAAAGGCAAACAGACCTTCATACGCATATATGATAGAATCTCTCGTCGAGGGAGATGAAAAAAGAGTCCTGTTTACGGGTGACCTTTCGCATTCCTGTGAGGACTACCCCTCGGTAGCAAGCGAAAAGGAATTCGACCTTATCGTCTGCGAGGCGGCTCATTTCGACCCTCTCAGACGCACCGAAATATTCGGTAAGAGCAGAACGAAACGCTTTATCGTTAACCACGCCGGAGTGCGTATCTCAAAAGGGGCTATGCCCGAGCTTCTCACCTTCTGCTCTCTGATGCCGTTTGAAGCGCACGTCGTCTGTGACGGTGAGGAGGTGACAATATGAAAATAACCTTCATCGGAACCAGCCACGGAGTTCCCGAGCGTGACCGCAAGTGGACGTCTGTAATGATATGCGTGGGTGAGAATACCTACGTGATAGACGCGGGCGCGTCAGTCGCCGACGGAATTATCCGCGCGGGCAGACACCTCGATTCCCTCAAAGCCGTCTTTATCACACATCAGCACGGCGACCATATGAACGGCCTCCCCGCTCTCACGGATATAATCTCCTGGTACTATAAAAATTCAGACCCCGCGATATTCCTTCCGAATGAGGGAATAGCAGAGCCTCTTACCTCTCTTACAGATTACTGCCTCGGCGGACATATAAGAGATATAGATTACAGAGTGACGCACGAAGGAGTGATATACGACGAGGAGGGAGTGAGAGTCACCGCAATACCGACAAAGCATATATCGGGCGGAAAATTTCCATCCTTCGCATTCCTTTTTGAAGCGGAGGGAAAGAAGGTGCTCTTCACGGGCGACCTGTCGCATTCCTGCGAGGACTACCCGAGCGTCGCATTCGAGCAGGAGCTTGACCTCACCGTTACAGAGGCGGCACACTTCAAGCTTACGCAGAGAGAGGATATATTATCAAAGACCAAGACAAAGAAAATGTATATCTCTCATTTCTACTATAAGCAAAACGGTGATGAAACAGAAAAATTTGCAGCGGATATGCCCTTTGAGGTCGTCCTTGCAGAGGACGGAATGAGCGTTGAGATCTGACGCTCTTCCGAAAATATAAAAAAGAATATCAAAAAAACACAATGAAAGGATATTACCATGATTGAAAAGAAAATCGCAAGCGAGCTTATCTCTATCGTTATGCGCGGAGGAGCAGACTTCGTTGAGGTCTATTCCGAATACACGAAGACGGACAGAGTAAGCTACAGCAACAAGAAGATCGAGGACGTTTCGGACCACGTTACAAGCGGCGTAGGTATCCGCGCATTCCTCGGAACGAACACCTTTTTTGCCTCGACTACAGATCTTAGCGACAGCGGCCTCCGCGAGTGCGCGCAGAGAGTGGCTCAGGCGGTCGGAAAGAGCGTTATGACGATTCCTTCCTTCGCACTCGTCGAAAGAATAAATCCGAATATCCATCCGGTAAAGATACTTCCCGCAGACGTATCGGCAAAGGAAAGAGCAGACATTCTCAGAGCAGCGTGCGACAAGGCGTACGCTCACAGTGACAAGATAGTTCAGGTAGGCGGAAATATCACAAGCACGGATAAGAGATTCGTGGTTGCAAACAGCGAGGGTCTCTTCACCTCCGATAGACAGGTCAGAACGAGAATAGGCGTCAGCGCAATAGCAAGCAACGGAAGAGAAAACGCAACCGGCTCGTCTTCTCCCGGACGCAGCATGGGTCTTGAGCTCTTCGAGCTTTATGCTCCCGAAAGCGTAGGACTCAAAGCGGCAGAGCAGGCAGTTACCAACCTCTCGGCAGTTCCCTGTCCCTCGGGAAGAATGACCGTAGCTATAGAAAACGGCTTCGGCGGAGTTATATTCCACGAGGCGTGCGGACATTCTCTCGAGGCTACCAGCGTAGCTATAGGAATGTCGCAGATGGCAGGCAAGCTCGGTCAGACTATAGCAAACCCCAAGGTAACCGCTATAGACGACGGAACCATACCCAACGCATGGGGAAGCTGTAACATCGACGACGAGGGTAAGCCTATGATAAAGAGAGTGCTTATCAAGGACGGTGTCCTCACCTCCTACATGGTAGACAGACTCGGTGCGAGAAGAATGAACTGCGAGAGCACCGCAAGTGCAAGAAGACAGAGCTACGAGTACGAGCCTACCTCCAGAATGACAAACACCTACATAGCAAACGGCCCGGATAAGAACGAGGACATCATCTCCTCTATCGAGTACGGAATATATGCAAAGTCTATGGGCGGCGGCTCTGTAAATCCGTATACGGGCGCATTCAACTTTGCGGTCAACGAGGGCTACCTCATAAGAAACGGAAAGATATGCGAATGCGTTAAGGGCGCGAGCCTTATAGGAACGGGAAGCGAGATACTTCAGAACATAGACATGGTAGGTCAGAACCTCGCTACAGCACAGGGTATGTGCGGTTCCTCGAGCGGTTCTGTTCCCACCGACGTAGGTCAGCCACTCATCCGCGTATCCGAAATAACTGTCGGCGGTCAGGCATAAGGAGGATTTTCTAATGGATAAAAGATTAATAGAAGAAATAAAGGTCGCTGTAGAAAAAGCGGCAAAGGAAAACGGTGCCGAGGGCTATGAGCTCAAAATAAACACCTCGACAGGTGTCGGTGCCGAAGCACTCAAGGACGAAATATCCACTGTAAATTACAGCAGATCCGACGTCATGAGCGTAAGATGCGTAAAGAATAATAAGAGCGGCTACGCCTCAAGCGAGCTCGTTACTCCCGAAGAAGCCGCAAGCCTTGTTGAAAGAGCGTGCGACAACGCCCTCACCGTAGAGGACGAGGACGAGGTACCCCTCTTCGAAGGCTCACCCGAATATACCTACGTTACAAAGGAAAGACCCGAAATGCCCACCCCCGAAGAGATGAAGAGCACAGCTCTTTCTCTCCAGAGAAAGGCCTACGCATACTCGGATAAGGTCTGCGACGGAACACAGTGCTTCATGAGCGGTTCCGCAAGCGGCTCTGTATTCCTTAATTCCGCAGGGCTTTCTCTCACGTACGACGACTCTGTAGTATACTACGGAGCATCTGTAGCGGTCAAGGACGGAGAGCTTGCCGACAGCGACTTCGGTATCAGCCTTAAAGGCAAAGAGACCGAGGACGAGCTGATCGCACGCGTTGTAGACGGAACTCTTTCAAAGCTCGGTGCAGAGCCTGTAGAGTCGGGTAAGTATAACATAATCATCAACGCAGAGACTATGCGTTCTCTCCTCTCTGTATACTCGGGAATATTCTCCGCAAGAAGCGCGTTCCTTAAGACCACTCTCCTCGCGGGAAAAGAGGGCGAAAAGATAGCAAGCGATATATTCACTATCTGCGATGACCCCTTCCACCCGAATAAGTACGGCTGCTGCCCGTTCGACGGCGAAGGCGTTGCCGTATATAAGAAGAACGTAGTTGAAAACGGCGTCCTCAAAACACTTCTCTATAACCGTATGTACGCAAAGAAGTTCGGTAAGGAGACTACCGGTAACGCATCAAGCGCAAAGGGTGTTTCTCCTAAGGGACTCTATATCGAAAAGGGAAGCTACACAAGTGACGAGCTCCTCGAAAAGCTCGGTAACGGACTTTATATCACAGGCCTTAACGGAATGCACGCAGGCGCAAATACGCAGAGCGGTGACTTCTCGCTCCAGGCAGAGGGCTTCCTCGTTGAAGGCGGAAAGAAGACAAGACCCGTAAAGAATATTACCGTAGCAGATAACTTCTATAATCTTATAAAGAAGGTAGAAGGACTTTCGGATAAGGTAGACTTCGGTGCAACCTCTATATTCGGTGCCCCCGACTGTATGTTCTCTGACGTCAGCATCTCGGGTAAATAATCAATAAATAAGACCCGTAGGCGAACCCCCCATGCCCCGACAAAACACAGCCGGGGCGGGGTTCCCCCCACTCTAAAAAACCGACAACGATATCGGGGTGCGGGGTGGAACCCCACGATCAAAAACGCCCGATGATGAAATCGGGGTGCGGGGTGGAACCCCACGATCAAAAACGCCCGGTAATGAAATCGGGGTGTGGGGTGTCCCCACGATCAAAAACGCCCGGCAATAATATCGGGGTGCGGGGTGTCCCCGCGTTTAAAAAAGGAGATTTTTTATGGTATATTTTTCTATAGCTCTTATAACTCTTTTGATAGGGATCATCGCAGGTATCTGTATGCATTCTTATTCTAAAACGTTTGCTCCGAGAGGGGGAGAGAAGACCACCTCCTACCCGCTCAGAAAGTTTTTCGTGCTTCCGATAGTACTCGGTGTTCTCTTTTCGGGAGTATTCGTGTTTATAAGCTGTACGGCTACAGTGCCTACAGGACATACCGGTGTCCTCACTACCTTCGGAAAGGTAGAGGACCAGACCCTCGACGCAGGCTTTAACACAAAGCTCCCCTGGCAGTCTGTAGTCAATATGGATAACAGAGTGCAGAAGGCGACGTCTACCCTCTATTGCTTCTCGTCGGATATCCAGGAGGTCACGGTAGCATATACCCTCAACTATCAGATAAACAAGAGCAACGCGCAGAACCTCTATAAGACTGTCGGTGTCACCTACTACGATACCGTCATCCTTCCCAATATAGCCGAGGCTGTAAAGGTGGTTACCGCAAGATATACCGCAGAGCAGCTCGTAAGCTCACGCGCAGAGCTCGCAACCGCCATAGAAGACGTCCTTACCTCTCAGCTCGAAAGCTATAATATAGAGCTTGTCTCGGCTGCTATAGAGGATATGGACTTTACCGACGCCTTCACCAATGCGGTCGAAGCAAAGCAGGTGGCGGCACAGAATAAGCTCCAGGCAGAGATCGAGCAGCAGCAGAAGGTCATGGAGCAGGAAGCTGCCGCAAAGATAGCAAAGATCCAGGCAGAAGCGGAAGCAGAGGCGGCAAAGATCAAAGCCGAGGCAGACGCCGAGGTAGCCAAGATCAAAGCACAGGCAGAGCTTGAAGTCGAAAAGACGCAGGCTGACGCAAAGAAGTATGCAGGAGAAAAGGAAGCCGAGGCAAACAAGGCAATCTCGGAAAGCCTTACAGACGAGCTTCTTCAGTATCAGTACATACAGCAGTGGGACGGAAAGCTCCCCGAGACCTACGTCGGATCAGAGGACGTAAGTACGATAATAAACGGAGCGGGATCTAAAGCTAACGCTAACTAAAGCCTCTCCCAAAGGGAGAGGTGTCAGAAGAAGGCTGAAGGAGAGGGTAAAAAAGCCCTCTCTTTTTTTTGCTGGCGAAGCCCGCGCCCCGATTTCATCACCGCGCGGTTTTGATCGCGGGGGTACCCGCGCCCCAAAAGGATTTTATGAAATAAAGCTCCTTTCTCTTTTACGCGCGCCGGCGCGTACTCGGCCAAGGGTGCGACTGCGCACCCTTTGGAATCCCGCAGTAAAAGTGGCTACCGCCCCTTTTAAAACCCCGTCTTAGGGAGGAGGGCTTCTCTCCGTTCAAATAAATTTGAACGTTCGCTTCGCAACCTCCCCCTAAGAACCCCCTCCAAAGAGGGGGTATCCTACTTAGATGAACTTTATGCTAAACGATAAAGCTCTCCGGTATTGGTGGAGACTTGCCGACCCTTCGGGCGGAAGTGTTTGTTATGCCGTGAGGCGTAATAAAAAAATTTACGACTACAAGACCGCCCGAAGGGCGGAATAGTCATAAAGCCTCGCGTGGTGAGAATCACTTCCGCCGAAGGTCGGCCCGCAAAACAATAAGTAAGCCGCCATAAAACAAGCGGTTTAATATACACCCCACCGCCCTGCACGTCACTACCC
>SVRJ01000043.1 GCA_015064885.1 Oscillospiraceae bacterium | reverse complement strand
CGTCCGTGGTGGTACTGGGTATTTAATTTTGGTGTTTGCTGGTGCGTATCGTTTGTCGGTGCTATTGGAATGGGAACGATTATTTTTCTTGAAAAGCGGAAAGAGTATCGAAAAACACAGGATGCTACACGATATTCAAAGCAAACAACTGTAATAGAAAATCGCAAAGCGAGATTTATTCTGAAATACTTTCGGATTACCTCGATCATTCATGTGATTTATACCATTTTAGACATTGTTTTTGGACTTTTGCTGAATGGCATTCTTTGCATAGGCATTTTGCCGCTTGCAATTCATTTTATTATATCCAACATCGTTATATGGAATATGCTTGATCATATTCGTCTCACAGAGGACGAACAAACGATAATCGATTATTGGAAGGTTTGTGAACTAGGTACTTTTATAATCGCATTCTTGTCTGTTATCGTTGCAGCAATGCTGGCATAAAATATACCTTTTGGCTTTACAACCCCCATTTTTGACATAAAAATATACCTTTTGACCTTATGCCCCACATCGAAACGTATGTCCGGAGCAAAGCTCTCATTTACAGCAGTTTAGTATAACATATCGAAAGAAAGGAGTGCCTTGAAATGACCGGTAAAGAAACATTTGTGTTTAACGGTGAAGCTGTTGGCTTTGATTTTTTAGATTTTTGGAGATTTCACTATTCCAATATATATGACCTTCAAGATAAAATAGCAGAGTTTATTGTTTCAAAGGCGTTAGGCGTCAATGAGGCACAGAATGACCAGTATTGGACTTTGTGGGATGTGTCGTATCGTGATAAGCGTATAGAGGTGAAAGAAACATCGTATTACCACTCCTTTAATCAAGAAGGAAAAGTGTCAAAGCAACGAGTTTTCGGTATCACCAAGGCTAACGGGTCTTATGACTCTGCAAAGAGTGGCAATAGCGAGTTTTGCCGTCAGAATGATGTATATGTCTTCTGCCTAAATACAGGAGATACGAGAGAAGCATCCAATCCTCTAAACCTCAATAACTGGGAGTTTTATATTATTCCTACTGCCGTTATAAACGAAAAATGCGGAAACAATAAGACGATTTCATTAGGCAAAATTAAAGGCTTAGGATTTTCGGCAAAACGCTATGATGAAATAAGAGCCGAGATTGATAAAATCATTGATACAATGTGATTGGAGAGAAATACGAATTTAATGGAAAAAAGTCAAATCATTAATAATATTGCTTGTTTGCTTGTTGAAAACAAAACAACTGATGCAAAGCTATTACTTCAAAACGAGTATCCGCATAAACTTGTGAAAATCGAAAAACGCACTTATACTTTAAAAGAGAAAATGAGACAATTTCTTCGCGATGGCTTTATAGATAGATATACCGGAAAGAAGCTTGTTAATCCGGGAATGTTAAAAGTAATTACAAACTATTTTCCGGAAGAGTTCCCATACGATTCACACTGGAAAATGACAACAACCCATAGAGCATATTGGGACTTGATACCAACCATTGACCATATTACGCCTATTGCACAAGGCGGCACCGACGATCCTGACAATTGGGCTACGACATCAATGCAAAATAATTCTATCAAGAGCAACTATTCTCTTGAAGAAATAAATTGGAAACTACACCCCGGTGGAAATTTGAACGAATGGGATGGGTTAACAAAACTATTCATTGAATTAGTAGATAAAAACAATGATCTCCTCCATGATTCATACATAAGAAGCTGGTACAAAATTTCAAAAGCCGTATACCACCAAAACAAGGTGCTGTAAATATTCTGACTTCTTCTCATTACGAGAAGCACTCTAAATAAAACCCTTGCAAGACTCACAGAAAGAAGGAAAAACAAAATGAAGGTTTGCGTAATTCAACCCCGATATTCATTTGACGAAAAAGATCTCTCGCAGTGCTTTGAGGGGCTTATTTCTATGCTCGACCAATGTGACGAGAGTATGGATCTGATCCTTCTTCCCGAATACAGCGACGCGCCCGCGGACGTCAAGGGAAAGGACGGCTTCTATAACGCTGTCGAAAGATATAATGAAATTCTTCTCAAAAAGGCAAGCGAAACGGCAAAGAGGTGTCATTCTCTCTTATTTGTAAACGCAGGCGAGAGAAGCGAGGCAGGGATCCGCAACACCACGCACGCGTTTGACAGAGAGGGGTACGTCATCGGCAGATATTTCAAGGCGCACCCGGCACCGAGCGAGGTTAAGACGGATGCAGAGGGCGGGCACGAGCTCGACGTTGAATACAGCTACGAGTCGGCTTCTCCGTATATTCTCGAGGCGGAGGGGCTGAGATTTGCCTTTCTTACCTGTTACGATTTCTATTTCTATGAAAATTTTGCAAGGATAGCGCGTGAGAACGTTGACATTATCATCGGCTGCTCTTTACAGAGGACCGACACTCACGATGCGCTTTCGATCATCAACAAATTCCTTTGCTACAACACAAATGCCTATCTGATACGTGCGTCCGTCTCACTCGCGGAAGACTCAAAGCTTTGCGGATGCAGTATGGTGGTTTCTCCGAAGGGGGAGATGCTTCTCAACATGGAAAGCCGCGTAGGACTCGGCATCTGCGAAATAGATCCTCAGAAAAAGTACTACAAGCCCGCAGGCCATATGGGAAAGTTGAAATCGCATTACGAATACATTGAAGAGGGACGCAGACCGTGGCTATACCGCAACGGCGGTCCTTCGGTCGTGCAGTTTGAGGACGTTATGAAGTATCCCCGTCTTTGCGCTCACCGCGGCTTTAACACGGTAGCACCCGAAAACAGTCTTCCCGCCTTCGGCGCGGCGGTAGCTCTCGGTGCCGAGGAGATCGAGTTTGATCTGTGGTCAACGAAGGACAAGGTTCTCGTCTCCTGTCACGACAGCACTCTTGACAGGGTCAGCAACGGCTCGGGAAAGATCTACGAGCACACGTACGCGGAGCTGCTTGAGCTCGATTTCGGAATAAAGCACGGAGAAAAATTCAGGGGGCTCAGGATCCCCACCTTTGAAGAGATACTGCAGAAATTCGCGGGGCGTGTAATAATGAATATACACGTCAAGATATGGGATCTGAATTTCGATGAGCCGATGATAGAGGAGATAGTATCTCTTATCCGAAGGTACGACTGCGAAAAGCATATTTATTTCATGACCGCAAGCGACAAAATGATAAAACGCGTAAAGGAGTACGCCCCAGATCTCAAGGTCTGTGTCGGCTGGGACGGGAACAAGGACCCAATGTCGATAGTAGACCGTGCAATAGAGCTCGGTGCGTACAAGGTACAGCTTTTTAAGCCTTATTTCAACGCAGAAAGCGTAAAGAAGGCTCACGAGCACGGTATTCTTTGCAATGTATTCTGGGCGGATGACCCCGGCGAAGCGCGCGAATATTTCGAGATGGGAATAGACACGGTTCTGACAAACGATTATCTTGCCGTATACAATGCTGTAAAAGAGTATCTTCCCCAAAAAGCGGGCAGGCAGGAAGCCGTACATCCGATATAAGCCTTGATCGGCTATCACACGTTAAAAGGAGATAAACAATGATACCCGAAAAGAAAAAGAACTTTGAAAGAGAGCTCCCCGAGGGCTACAGGCAAGGTGCATACGTAAACGCGAAGGACGCAAAGCTCGGAATCATATTTAATCTTATAGCTCTTGCGGTCTGCATAGCCGTCATGGGCGTTGCGCTGCTCTCTCTTGCACTTACCGGCAGGCTGTCGATCGATATTATAAGCATCGGTGCTTCCGAAATTTTCGTCGCTTATTTTGTATTCATTCTGCTTATGCTCGGCTATATCGTACTGCACGAGATAGTACACGGAATAGCGTACAAGGTGCTCACCGGAGAAAAGCTGACCTTCGGTATAAGCTGGAGCTGTGCTTTTTGCGGAGTTCCTCACATATTCACCTACAAAAAGACGGCAGTTATATCGACCGCCTCTCCGCTCACGCTTTTCACGCTGATCTTTATCCCTCTGCTTGCGGTACTTTATTTTGTAAGTCCGCTCTACTATCTGATATTCTCCTTTGTTTTCGGTCTTCATCTCGGAGGCTGCAGCGGAGATATCTACATACTGTACCTTCTCCTCGCAAGGTTCAAGGGAAAGAAACTGCTCATGCGCGACACGGGACCCGAGCAGTTCATCTTCATCCTTGACGGTTCTGTGTAACGAGCAGGATGAGACAAAGCAAAAAGGAGCTGCCTTACGTGAGTCAGCTCCTTTTGTTTTTTTCTTTTCCGAAGAGATGTATAACTACCGAGTGGATATCCTCATCGAGATAAACCACTATAGATGCTCTTTCGAATTTTTGTCTGCAACCACGCTTCTCGCAGAGTCTTTCAGTACTCTCGACAAGCTTTTCGGCAACGTCACAAACGATGCCGGGACATCGAAAAGCATCAAAAAAGCGTACCTTTGCGCGCGTCTGCCCCTTCTTGCGCGCCAAGGGTAGTGTGTATTGTAACATTTTCGCAACATTTCATTGAAGACTATTGCAAACGGCGGTTAAAAATATTATAATATACGAGATAGATATAGTATAGTGCAAAAAAGCGACGTGTTTTTTTGTACAGAAGGCAAAGATCCACACGAAGATCTTCAAAAAAGGAGAAGAAAAGGATGCTCACCTACACTCAAAAGGATATTATCGAGCCCGGCTCACTCAAAATAAGAGCCGCAGGCTCTGCCCGGGATATAAAACCGAAAAAAAGCGGAGACCCGTTTTTCGGTGAGGCGCTGACACTTTCGTGGGAATCCGTACGCGACGGTGAGACAGAGCTGTCGGTAAAGCTTAAAGAGAGGGCTTTTATCGACTGCGTTATTATACGCACGGGTGAGAAGACCGCACTGAGGTATGCACGCCTTTTTGCCGATGGAAAACTCCTTTCCGAGCACTGTGCCGAAACGGGAATGACGGTCACATCTCATAAAATAGAACTCTGCGCAGGAATTGAAGCCGACGGGATAGTTCTTTCCTTCTGCTGTGATTTTTCCGAACTTTCCATACTCTCGATAGATCTGTACGCAAGTAAAAAAGAGCGGGCGGATCTCTTCCCTGTTCCGAAAAAGGTATGCTTCGGAGAAAAAAGCATTTCAGCTTCTTCTCTCACATCCTACACCGCAAACGGTATATCAAAAGCTGCCGGTCGTGTTATGTCGGACAAGCTTTTGGATCTCTTCCGTGTAGAGTCAAAGGAAGCCGCGGGCGGTGCCGTACGCTTTGAGACCGACCCTGACATACCCGGCAACGGCTACAGGCTTTGTGTGGATGACAGCGGTGTTCTTATAAACGCATCCGACGAGCGCGGCTTTGTTATAGGTGCGGAAACGCTCATAAAGCTTATACAAAAGGGCGGTAGCATCCCGCACGTAAATGTGGACGACTCTCCGTTCATGCCCTTCCGCGGAGTTCATCTTATGGCACCGTCAAAGGGTCAACTCGATTTTGCAAAGAGGCTGATACGCAACGTTATATCCCCGCTCGGATACGATCTCGTTATTATCGAGCTTGCGGGTCTCGGAATGCGATTTGATTCACATCCAAAGATAAATTCTTCGGTAGAGGAAGCTATAGAGCGCAGTGAGCGCGGTGAGATGCCGCCGTTTCCGCACGGCAAATGCGTAGGCGGAGGCAGGACGGTCGAAAAGGAGACCTTAAAGGAATTTATAGATTACGTGCGCTCGTTCGGTCTAGAGGTGGTTCCCGAGGTGCAGAGCCTCGGTCACGTTCAGTTTATGACCTACACCTATCCCGAAATTGCCGAGACAGATCAAAGCAAGAGGGAGGCGACAGACATCCGTCTTGCGGATGCTCTTCCCGCAGACGTGTATCCTCACTGCTATTGCCCGTCGAATCCTCGCTCGTATGAGATACTGTTCGATATCATGGACGAGATAATAGCGCTTTTCGCTCCTCTTAAGTACGTTCACATAGGTCACGACGAGGTGTATCAGATAGGAGTTTGTCCGAAATGCAAGGACACACCTCCGAGCGAGCTTTTCTACTCGGACGTTATGAAAATATACGATCACCTTTCATCACGCGGTCTTAAGATAATGATGTGGGCGGATATGCTTCAGCCGGTGACGAGATACAAGACCTTCGACGCTGCAAAGAAGCTCCCGCGCGATATTATAATGCTCGACTTCATATGGTATTTCCATCTTGACAAGGATATTGAAGAAAACCTCCTCGACTATGGATACAAGGTCGCCTTCGGAAATCTCTATTCAAGTCATTTCCCGCGCTACGAAAGCCGTGTGCGCCGCGAGGGCGTCATAGGAGGTCAGATCTCCACGTGGGTATCCACCGAGGAGGAAGCGATACAGAAGGAGGGCAAGTTCTACGACTTCTTTGCGGTAGCCGAAATGCTTTGGGATGAGGGCTACTCTCATCACATGCGTATGACATACGAACGTATGATATCCTCTCTTATGCCGGGAGTACGCGAGCTTATAAAGGGCATACGTTACCCCTCACTCACCTTGGGAAATATCCGCGAGCCTCTGGCAGGCGACGGTGAGACGGTCTTTGTCTGCCGAAATGAAGAAGTATACCAAAGCCTTGTCTTTACGCACACGCTGAAGCGACTCTATTCGCGAATGCCGTGGAAGGAGCAGGAGCCGGTAGGAAAATATATTATCACCTACAGCGACGGCACCTTGGATACCGTAACCGTACACAGCGGACGCGAGGTCGGATATATAGGCGCGCGTCCGGGAGAGCCGCTCAAAAATCCGCTTTACAGACACAACGGTTACACCGCCTCATACGAGTGTGACGGTGAGCTTTCTTTCACTCGTTTCGGTGAACGTATCACCGTGTACAGATACGAGCATCTGCTTTTGACAGGCAAGCCCCTTAAGTCTGTAGAGTGGGTGCAAAACAGCTCTGCCGAGCCTCTTTCGGTGCTTTCGGTAGAGGGAATTAAAAATGCAAACAAAGTTTGTCTTTAAAGGAGAACCGAAGTGCAATCACTCAAATATTTATACAGGATAGGAAAAGGGCCCTCCTCATCTCACACGATGGGGCCTATAGCGGCGGCAAAGAGATTTATACGTGAGGTGCCGGATGCCGAGGAGTACAGAGTAACCCTTTACGGCTCGCTTGCAAAAACGGGAAAGGGGCACATGACAGATCTTGCCGTGCAAAGCGAATTCGGCGAAAGAAAATGCGAAATAGTATTTGACTGCGACACACCGACCGACTTTCACCCGAATACTATGGATATATCCGCATTCCACAGAGGCAAAGAAACAAAACGCATCCGCTATTACAGCATAGGCGGAGGCGAGGTCATTGCAGACGGAGAAAAGTGCGAGAGCCGCGACGAGGTATACAAGCTCAATTCCTTCACTGCGATATCCGAATACTGCCGTGAGCGTGAGATGCGCCTCTGGCAGTACGTTGAGGAATGTGAGGGTGCTGATATATGGGATTACCTTTCAGAGGTATGGACTGTAATGCAGGATGCCGTAAAGCGCGGGATCGCAGTACAGGGGATACTTCCGGGAGGTCTCGGAACACAGAGAAAGGCACGCTATCTCTTCAGACAGAAGCACATTGACGAGAGTGAGGAAACAAAGACGAACCGCCTTATCTGTGCTTACGCTTACGCGGTCAGTGAGGAGAATGCGAGCGGCGGTCTTATTGTTACCGCGCCCACCTGCGGAGCGTGCGGTGTTCTTCCCGCCGTGCTGAAATATCTTCAGGTAAAGCGCAATTTTACCGACACCGAAATACTGCACGCTCTTGCGGCAGCGAGCGTAGTCGGCAATCTCATCAAGACCAACGCGTCTATAAGCGGTGCCGAATGCGGATGTCAGGCAGAGATAGGAACAGCGTGTGCAATGGCTGCCGCAGCTGCGGCAGAGCTGTACGGACTCGATCTCGATCAGATAGAATATGCGGCTGAGATGTCTATAGAGCACCACCTCGGTCTCACGTGCGACCCTATATGCGGACTCGTTCAGATACCGTGCATAGAGAGAAACGCAATTGCCGCCATGCGTGCGCTGAATGCGGTAAACCTCGCAGACTTTCTTGCAGACTCGAGAATGATAACCTTTGATATGATAGTAGATACAATGTACGAGACCGGAAAGGACCTCAAGGTAATATACCGCGAGACCTCGGAGGGCGGTCTGGCAAAGCTATACGGAAGATAAGAGGAGAAAAGCATTATGCCAAGGAAGGAAGAAATACGCATACGCGACCCGTTCATACTCACGGACAGTGAGAACGGATGCTACTATATGTACGGTACGACCGCACTTGAAGAAAATTCAATATCGGCGAAATGCTCGTTCTCCGTGTATAAAAGCTATGACCTCGAGAATTTTGACGATGGGAAGGTAGTTTTTGACGGAGAGGCTATCGGCTTCTGGGCAACGCGCGACTACTGGGCACCCGAGGTGCATAAATATAACGGAAAATACTATCTTTTCGGAAGCTTCAAGAGCGACACACGCTGCAGAGCGACTCAGATACTCGTTTGCGATACGCCCGACGGAAGATTCGTTCCTCTCTCGGATTCCCCCGCCACTCCGTCCGACTGGGAATGTCTCGACGGCACTCTGTACGTTGAAAACGGCACTCCGTATATAGTTTTCTCACACGAGTGGCTTCAGGTAGGTGACGGTGAGATATGTGCGAGAGAATTATCCGAGGATCTTTCGCATCCGGTGGGAGAGCCTTTTCTGCTCTTTCGCGCATCGGATAATCCGCACGTAACCGAGATCCGGCACAAGGGAAGCGGAAAATACGTGACCGACGGTCCGTTTCTCTTTTTCGACGGCGGAAGGCTTACTATGATATGGTCGAGCTTCTCTGACGGAAAATATCAGGTCCTTACCGCAAGAAGCGATTCTATACACGGTGTGTGGGAGCACAGGGAAAGTGAGTTTGACTTTGACGGCGGACACGCCATGCTCTTTTCCACTCTTTCGGGAGAAAGGATGATCTCTCTCCACTCACCTAACAAAAGTCCTTTTGAGCGCGCGGTCTTCTTTAAATACTGAAAATATCGAAAGCAAAGGAATAAGAATATGAAAAACACAAAGGTTTGCCCTAAATGCGGCAAAAGCGATATAGTAAGAATAGACGGATATGCGGGAGCATACGGCTCGGGCAACAACGTAATGGTCGGTGCGTCGATATTCTCCGCGGTCAACGTAAACAGATATATATGCTGTACCTGCGGATACACAGAGGAATGGATAGACACCGAGGACATAGAAAAGATCAAAAACAGTAAAAAGGCAAAAAAATAAGAAGCCGCGCGGAGGAAGTGTCATGAAAATACTTTTTATCGGAAACAGTGCAACCTACTGCAACGACATGCCTCTTATCCTCGAGGCACTTATAAACGCGAACCAAAAAAGCGCAAAGGTCGATTCGGTCACGAGGGGCGGAGGCAGACTCTGTGAGAATCTTTCGGACGGTGACAAAAAGAACGCAGAGCTCAAAGAGCTTCTGTCTGTCAATGAATACGACGTTCTTTTCCTTCAGGAGCACGGAATACACGGCATACGGAACGTGCAGGGCTTTATCGACAGTGCGGGAGAGCTGATACCTCTCGTCGGGGCAAAAAGAGTTATCCTCTACGTTCCCTGCGCGAGAAAGGAAGGCAACGAGGTGCTTACACGGTGCGGATGGACAAACGCCGACATGGTTCGCCTTGCAAACCGGTCCTACGAAAGAGTAGCCGAGATATACAATGCAGAGGTATCCTCCGCAGCCACGTGCTTCAAGAAGATCCTCGACGTTATCCCGGATGCTCCGCTTTACGCTGAGGATATAGCCCACCCGTCTTATATCGGAAGCTGCGTTATCTCTCTCGTTCACTACAGAACCCTCTTTGGAGAAGCTCCGAGCGACCTTTCCGCTCTCAACGTTGAGAGCGAGCTTCTCGAAAAAATGCTCCCTATCATATACGGATGACCGTTTTCGCACATAACAGATTTCGGAGGAAGAAAAAATGAAGATAAGATTTCTCGGAACCGCGGCGGCGGAGGGCTTTCCCGCTCTCTTTTGCAACTGCAAGTACTGTAAGGAGGCAAGGAGGCTCAAGGGTAAAAACATCCGCACCCGCTCTCAGTCTCTTATAAACGACGATCTTCTCATAGATATACCCGCAGACACGCTTTCGCATTTTCTGACGGGTGATATCCGCGGAGACAGAATAAAATATCTGCTTATAACCCATTCGCACAGCGACCACTTTTATCCGACAAATCTCTCTCTCCGCGGAAGCTACTACGCCCACGAGCTTGAAGAGCCCTCGCTCCGCATTCTTGCTCCGCGAGAGGTGTATAACGTCTGCGTTGACCTTAAGGGCAGAGTAAGCCGCTCTGTGGCAGACGGGCTCATAATACAAAGAGCAGAGCCATTTGTCGAGGCCGAGCTCGGAGAATACCGCATAACTCCCCTCCCCGCCCGCCATGCGGGAAACGAGGAGGCGGTGATCTATCTGATACGCCAAGGAGAAAAGGTCCTCCTCTATGCTCACGACACAGGATACTTCTATGACGAGGTATTCGAATATATAGAGAAAAACGGCGTACACCTTGATCTTGCATCCTTTGACTGCACGAACGCTCATCTTCCGTCAGACGAAAAGGGCTCTCACATGGGCTTTGACAACGTAGAAAGAGTTATAGAAAGACTAAGAAGCATAGGCGCGGTGGATAGCGGCACACGCCTCTTTGTAAATCATTTTTCACACAACGGGAATCCTCTCCACGAGGATATGGTAAAAAGCGCAAGCAAAATAGGCTGTGAGGTATCGTTTGACGGGTGCCTTGCGGAATTCTGATCATCAAAAGCGAAAGGCGGCTCTTTATATGGCAGATCCGAGACAACTGAATTTCAAAAGGCAGTTTGCCTTGAATATGTATAAGGATAAGCATATCTCACTTGCAAAAATGAGCCTTTCCAAGGATTTCATAGGTTGCACTCGAGGAGATCCTTATCCTCTCCTTTCGTATGAAGGAGAATTTGCCGAAGAGGTGAAGGACGGAAAATATTTCTTCACCGCAAAATGCGAAGGCGCAAAAGCAGAAAGGCTTCTCTGCCGTCACTTCCCCTACGCCACCTATTCCTTCTCTCCGCGCTCACTCGACGGTAAATTCGGAATAAGCATAAAAGCACCTGACCGAACCTGCCTTATCACCTTTTTCGCAAAGGACAAACGGGTATGCGCCATGCACGAAGGAGCTGTTATAAAAACAGACGTAAGCCTATGCGATGCCATCGAGCTTATGATAAGCTGCAGGAAGGACAAATTCGATATATACGTACGCACAAAAGACGCCTGCAAATATTTCGGAAGCTTTACCGAACCGCTTTTCTCTGATATGGCAAGCAAAAAAGTCTTTTCGGACACGGTGGCGTGCACGTACGCCTCCGGATGCGTTTCGGTAACAGACGTATGCTCGTATATAGACAACGGAATATCTCAGGCGGACGTGCGTCCGATACGCTACGAAAACGGAGATATTCTTACCGAGCAGGGAAAAATATATCTCACAATGTCGATAAGGCTTGAGGAATTCTGTTATCAGGGTGTATTCTCATGGATACCCGGAACGTGTGAGCTTGAGATGTGCGGAGTTCTCTTCTTTGATGCGGGAGACGGAATATACGGAAACGACGTGGCATCGTCTATACTCTATCACAGAGAGGAGAAAAAATGGCTCATATGGGTGTGCTCCTTCTCTCACGGGCATATTCTCGCCCACGCAAGTGTTTACGCAGACCCGAGATTCGGGATAAACGCGATACCCGTTACACTTATGCCGAAAATGAGTGACAGCGATCCCGACACCGTCTTTCTCGGGAAGGAGGGCGACGAGGACCCCGACTTCATCTACGACAGTGAACGCGGAGTGTGGCGCATGGCTGTATGCCGTATCGTAAACGATAACGGCAAGCGTGCGTACAGATACTTCTGCTTTGAATCCGACAAGCCCTTTTCGGGCTACAGATATATAGACTCTTCAAGAGACGGCGCGGAGACAGGCGGATCTATAGTGCATATAGACGGGAATTACTATCTCATATGCGGAAACAGATTCGATCTTCGTGCAGACTACCGCATATATGCGCTCCCCGACATGGAGCACCCGTCAAAGCTCCTTTGCGACTTTGACGACGGGGGCTTCCGCGGCTGGGGAACGGTGATTCCAATAAAAACGACGGACGGAACAAAATACTATCACCTCACCTTCGACAGGCACAATGCAAGTAAGTACAATTGGAGCTACGGCGATCTGTACTGCTTTCTTGCGGAATAAAATCTCTGAAGGAGAACGACTTATGGAATTTTTGAAGGCTTTGCTTAAAATACTCGATACAAAAATGGAGATCCCGACCTCATACGGTTGGTTTCATCTGACCTTCTTCTTTCTCTCTGTCGCCTCAGGTGTGCTGCTCTGCTTCATACCGAAAATGCGTGAGGGGAAAGCCGTACGGAAATTTGTCCTTCTGACGTCTGTCATCTGCATTCTTCTTGAGGTGTATAAGCAGATAAATTTCTGCACCTCATATTCGGGAGAGACAGTCACCTTTACGTTGCTCTATTATTCTCTCCCCTTCCAGTTCTGCTCTATTCCCATGTACGCAGGCCTGCTTTCGGGAATATTCAGGAAAGGGAGGGTCAACGAGTCTCTTCTCGCGTTTCTCGCTACGTATTCGGTGTTCGGAGGTCTTTGCGTAATGTTCTATCCCACACAGGTGTTTATCGACACGGTGGGGATAAATATACAGACCATGTTCTGTCACGGAGCTATGATAACGATGGGAATATATCTGTTCGGAACAGGCACCGTAAAAGCGGAGCATAAAACGATCCTTAAGGCTATCCCCGTATTCGTGTCGGCGATCGTTATCGCAATGATACTCAACGAGATAGTCTACTATGCCGGCGTCCCCGAGGGCGACTCGTTCAATATGTTCTACATAAGCCGACACTACGACTCGACACTTCCCGTCTATTCTCTCGTCCACGCCGCTCTGCCCTACCCTCTCGCACTTATCGTATATATTCTCGTATTCACACTTGCGGCATACGTGATATTGCCGGTTGCGATGGGCATATCAAGGCTGATAAGAGCAACAGTCAAAAGAAAGATAAAAAACACGATCTGACAAAAAACAATAAATACATATAAAAAGAAAGGCACCCCGAATGTTAATAGATCTCCACGCACATTCTGCAGGAATAAGCACGTGCTGTCTTATTCCGTACAATGAGGTAATAGACACCGCAATAGAGCACGGAATTGACGGAGCTGTGCTCACAAACCATTATTCTAGAAAATTCATGAAGGAGTGCTCTCCCGAGGAATTTGCAAAAAGATATATCGAGGAATACCGCGCGGCAAAGGAATATGCGGACAGTGTCGGCTTCAAGCTCTTTTTCGGAGCTGAGGTGACGATGAAGCTGCACAAAAACGCGCACGTGCTCCTCTACGGAATAGATGAGGATTTTGTTCTCGCACACCCGACGATGCATATGTACACTCACAGTGAGCTGTACAGACTCGTCAAGGAGGCGGGAGGCGCATTCGTTCAGGCACATCCGCTCAGAAAAGAGGACAAGCTGCTCGACGTCTCTATGCTTGACGGAATAGAGCTGAGCTGTCACCCGCTCTACGAGGGAACTCGTGCAGACGTTCTCCTCGATATAGCAAAAGAAGCGGGGATCATTCTCACCTGCGGAGGCGACTACCACGCGGACACCTACAGACCTCACTGCGGAATCTATCTTGACGAAGGCATAAAAGACGAAAAGGCTCTTTCCGACTTTCTCTGCACGACAGACAGAGTAACGCTTTGCATACACGAGGTAGGAACAGAGACGCCTTACGACCTCACGTACGAAAGAAAAGCACAGCAAAAGAGGACAGTATGAAAAAGAAAGCATTTATATACATAATCGTCGCGGGTATTCTCTGGGGAACGTCAGGGCTTTTTGCAAATGCTCTGAACGAGTACGGCTTCTCCTCTCTGCAAATGACCGCAATGAGAGGTCTGGTCTCATTTCTTTGTATGCTCGGTTACGTTCTTATAAAGGACAGGGGGCTTCTCAAGGTGACGCCCGTTGACCTTCTGTTCTTTCTCGGAAACGGAATCGCTCTCTTCTCTACCGCATTCCTCTATTACACCACGATGCAGATGACGTCGGTTGCCACTGCGGTTGTGCTCATGTACACGATGCCTATTATGGTCATGATATATTCGGTAATATTCTTCAAAGAAAGAATGACGGGAATGAAGCTGTGTGCCACGGTTGTAATGTTCGTCGGCTGCTGCCTCGTTTCGGGAATTATCGGGGGCTTTCGCGCGGACGTGTTCGGAATACTCCTCGGTCTTCTTTCGGGCATCACCTACAGTGTGTACAGTATCCTGACAAAAACAGAGTTCAAAAGAGGGGCAAGTCCGATAACGACCTCACTTTACGGCTTCGGCTTTATGAGTATCATCGCTCTGCTCATCTGCAGACCTGTAGAGATAGTCGAGCGCACCACCTCACCGAAGATATTCATTCTTCTTATCGGTCTCGGTGTCGTCACATTTGTAATACCCTATTTTCTCTACACTCTCTCACTCAAGTATCTTCCTGCGGGGACCGCATCCGCTCTCAGCATAGTAGAGCCTATGGCGGCTACCGTGTTCGGAATAATATTTCTTAGGCAGATACCCGATATATTTGCGGGGATCGGAATAGTACTTATCATTCTCGCGGTATTCCTGCTCGGAGTAGCCGAGAGCAGACTTGACAAAAGCAAGGAGAACACCAATGAATGAAAACAAAAGGATAAACGCATTTCTTCTCATAGGGCAATCGAATATGGCGGGCAGAGGAAACGTCGGCGACGTTTTACCCATCGAAAACAAAAGCTGCTTTATGCTGAGGATGGGCCGCTGGCAGCCTATGAGCGAGCCGATAAATCCGGACAGAGGAATATTCACGGGAAAATACAGAAGCGGAGTATGTCTTGCCGCCTCGTTTGCCGACGGATATGCCAAAACTACGGGAGAGCCGATAGGCCTCATTCCGTGTGCCGACGGAGGAACCTCGATAGACCAATGGAGGGAGGGCGGTGAGCTTTTCGACCATGCGGTCATGATGACACGCCTCGCGCTCAGAAATTCGAGGCTCTGCGGAATACTCTGGCATCAGGGAGAGGCAGACTGTACGGATGACGCAAGGGTAGATTCGTATAAGGAAAAATTCATTCGTATGGCAAAAGCCCTCCGACGCGAGCTGTCGGCAAAGGACGTTCCGATACTTATCGGCGAGCTCTCTCACTCATATACTATAGGTGACAGAGAATTTGCCGACAGACCCGAAAGGCTTAACTCTGTATTTTACGAAATATCGCGCGAGCTGCCGAAATGCGCGGTGATCCCTTCCGAAGGCCTTACGATGAAGGCTGACGGACTCCACTTCGATGCGCATTCTCTCCGCATCTTCGGTGAGAGATACCTCGACGGATATTTTAGGCTCAAAGCAGATAATATAAATAACGTATAATAAGGAGAAGACACGTATGAAGATACTCGTTGTAGTCGATATGCAGAATGATTTTATAGACGGTGCGCTCGGAACGAGCGAGGCTGTCGCAATAGTTCCCTACGTAAAGCAGGTAATAGAATCGTTCGAAGGGAAGGTATTCTTTACAAGAGACACTCATTTTGATGATTATATGAACACTCAGGAGGGAAAGAATCTCCCCGTTCCCCACTGCATAAAAGGCAGCTGCGGATGGCAGATACGCCCCGAGCTCGATTCTCTGAGAAAGACGGAGGCTATAGACAAGGTGACCTTCGGGTCGAGTGCTCTTGTCGACCTACTGAAGAAAGAAAAGGATATAGAGGAGATCACCTTTATCGGTCTTTGCACGGATATTTGCGTTATTTCGAACGTTGCTGTAGTCAAGGCTTTCTTCCCCGAGATACCGATAAGCGTAGACGCAAAAGCTTGCGCGGGTGTCACTCCGCAGAGCCACAGGACCGCTCTTGAGGCTATGAAGGCTATCCAGGTGAAAATAATAAACGAATAACAGTATCAAAGGGAAAGATCATGCAGACAATAGAGATAAGCAAAAAAGTCAACGTTATCGGCCACTATGACGTGGTTGTTTGCGGAGGAGGGTGCGCTGGCTTTACCGCCGCAATTTCAGCGGCAAGAAGCGGTGCCAGGACCGCACTTATAGAAAGATACGGCTTTATCGGGGGAACCGCAACGGCGGGCTACGTCGTTCCGATCAGCGGATTCTTCTTTAAGGGGAAGAGAGTTGTCGGAGGTATCGCGTGGGAGCTTGTAGAGGAGCTCGAAAAGAGGGGAGCGGCGCTTGTCGAATATCCGAAGGGGCACGTTTCCTATAATCCCGAATACTACAAGCAGATCGCGGAGCAGATGCTTGTTTCGGCAGGCGTTGACCTTTACACCAACTCTTATATTTCAAGCTGCAGGGTAGCTGACGGAAGGGTCACGCACGTTATATTTGAAAGCAAGAACGGAAGCGAGGCTCTCTCTGCAGACTGCTTTATAGACGCGACCGGTGACGGCGACCTTTTTAAGCTTTCGAGATGCGAATTTCTCGGTGGCGCTAAGAGTACGCTTCAGCCTCTTTCCCTCTGCTTTATAATAACCGGAGTTGACGTAAGCACTCCTCTGCTCAGAGACTGCATACACCACAACGGCTTTGCCGGAAAGAATTCAAAAAATACAGAGATAGCAAGCTTTCTCTCCGGGCTTTACGGTGAGGGCAAGGCACCCAAGTTCGGAGGTCCCTGGTTCAACGCTATACTGAAGGGCGATTCTCTTGCCGTAAACGTGACCAGAGCCGAGGCGGATGCCACCGACAGAGCTTCCTACGCGGCTGCCGAAAGGAAGCTGCGTGCGGATATGTTCAGAATAGTCGATCTCCTTCGCGAGAGGTATCCCGAATTCAAAAACTGCGAGATAGTTTCCTCCGCTATAAATGCGGGAGTGCGTGAGACGAGGCATATAAAGGGACTTTATACCGTCACCTTAAAGGACTTCGAGGAGGGCAAGGTCTTTGAATGCCCGGTCGCCCACTCGGCTCACCCTATGGACATTCACAGTCCGAAGGATGAAAAGCAGACACTGATCTATCTTGACAAGGATGCGTTCATCCCCTATGAGACTATGATATGCGACAGAATATCGAATCTTATCGCGGCAGGCAGGTGCATTTCGGCGGAGAGCGGACCCTACGCCTCGCTCAGGGTCCAGGCAACTCTCATGAGTATAGGAGAATGTGCCGGGATCGCCGCCTCTCTCTGCGCAAAGGAAAAGCTTTCGGTAACAGATATACCGAGAGGCAGACTTAACAGGCTTATTTTTGAAAGAGGAGCAGTCCTTTGATGAAAGAAACAAAATATACGGACATAAATTCAAGAACTATAGACCGCTGGGTCGAGGAGGGCTGGGAGTGGGGAATACCTGTCTCGCACGAAGAATTCCTCGATGCAAAGAACGGTAATATAAGTATATTTCTCACTCCGACAAAGCCCGTTCCGCGTGAGTGGATACCCGATCTTGGGGGTAAAAGAGTACTCGGGCTTGCTTCGGGAGGAGGTCAGCAGATGCCGATATTTGCGGCTATGGGCGCGGAATGTCACGTTCTCGATTACTCGAAAAGGCAGATAGAAAGCGAGCTTGCGGTGGCAAAAAGAGAGGGCTACGAAATACACGTCTACAGAGCCGACATGACAGATCCTCTGCCCTTTCCCGACGGGTATTTTGATCTCATCTGTCATCCGGTATCAAACTGCTATATAAGAGACGTGCTTCCGGTATGGAAAGAATGCTACAGAGTACTGAAGGTGGGAGGAAGGCTCATATCCGGGCTCGACAACGGAATTAACTTTCTTTTTGACTCGGACAATGAGGAGAGAATAACCGGTTATCTTCCCTTCGATCCGTTAAAGGGCAAAAAAAGCATCGAACAGATAGAAGAAGAGGGTGACGGAGTTCAGTTCTCACACACGATGGAGGACCAGATAGGGGGTCAGCTGAAGGCGGGATTTTCTCTTCTCGATCTTTATGAGGACACCAACGGAAGCGGATTTCTTCACGAGCACGGAGTCCCGTGCTTTGTAGCTACCCTCGCAAAAAAATAATATCCCCAAAAAAGGGGATATATAAGTGAGGTCATTCTTTAAGGAGACCTGCCTCCTCGAGGTGCTTTTTACAGCCTGCCTCAACGAGTGTGAATTTTCCGTTCTCATAGGTTGCCGTAGTCACGGAGGCGTTATGTATTCCGGGGAGGGATTCCATGTCGTTTATATCAATGCCGAGGCATTCTACAAGAAATACTCTGACCACGCCCGCGTGCGTTCCGACAAGGATAGTCTTACCGTCGTTTTCTTCGGCTATCTCGCGCAGCTTTCGTATGGCACGGCGTTTTACGTCGGTATAGCTTTCACCTCCTCCGTAAACTCTTTCGCCTATAGGCGTTTCGAGATATTTGCGTCTTCCCTCGGGATCAAACTTATCTATCTCGGCATACGGAACGTGGAGCCAGCTTCCGACGTCCACCTCACGCAGCTCCTTATATTTATCTATATTCACCGAGAGTGCGTCCGCTGCCGGCTTTACCGTGTTATACGCACGCTGAAGGTCGCTCGCGACAACCATATCCACCTTGAAGTTTTTAAGCACGTATTCGCATGAGCATTCCGCCTGCCGTACACCGAAGTCGGAAAGCGGAGTGTCATACTGTCCGGAGAATCTTTTTTCCCTATTCGACTGACTGAGTCCATGCCTTATAACAATAAAATTTACCACTTTATCATCCCCAATTAAAAAAATTATGCTATAATATTATAGCACATTAAAGAAAATATTGCAAGTGAAAAAGCAAGAAATATATCGGGTTTTATACCTTTATATATAAATTACCGCTTACTTTACTTCTGCTGTAAAGTATTCGTTAAAATTCTCACTTCCTCGGAGGCAACACAAATGGTTATTTTCACAAACATACTGCTTTTGGCTGTAGGAATGTTCCTTCTCATAAAGGGAGCAGACTGGTTCGTTGACGGTGCAAGCAGTATCGCACGCAAGATGCACATACCTGCACTTATAATAGGGCTTACCCTTGTATCGATAGGAACGAGTGCGCCCGAGCTGAGCATCAGTATATCGGCATCATTACAGGGAGCAAACAACATGAGCTTCGGAAACGTAGTAGGCTCGAACGTTTTCAACACCTTAGTCGTTATCGGAGTAAGCACGCTTTTCGTTCCGCTTACCGTATCAAAGGATATGAAAAAATACGATATTCCGATACTTATGGGTATATACGTGCTTCTCGGAGTGTTCACCTTTGCGATCACTCCCCTCACGGTAACAAGAGTTGAGGCGGGGATCATGTTCGCTCTATTCTTCATATACACCTTCTTCCTCATATTCAGAAGCCGAAAAGAGCTTACGGACGAAGAGGAAGGCGGAAAGGTGCGAAAGTGGTATTTTGACCTTCTCTTCTCCGCAGTAGGTCTTGCATGCATAATTTTCGGCGGCGACCTCGTCGTCGACTCGGCAAAGGCAGTGGCGGCATCCTTCGGAATGAGTGAGCTTCTCATAGGACTCACCATCGTTGCGGTCGGAACCTCTCTCCCCGAGCTTGTAACGAGTATAGTTGCGGCAAGAAAGGGCGAGCACGACATCGCAGTCGGAAACGCTATCGGCTCGTCTATATTCAACGTTATCCTCATTCTCGGCTCGGCAACGCTTATCTGCCCCGTTGTGGTGGAATGGTCTGCTCTCGTCGACCTTGTGGTAATGCTTCTCTCCGCTCTTATCGTATGGCTTATCAGCTTTCGAAGCGGAAAGGTCGGGAAGCTCTCGGGAATTCTGCTCATACTCATCTACGCGGTATATCTCGCATACATAATTCTCAGAGACACCGGCGTACTTACTCAGATAATATAATTTTTTCGGAGGCACAAATGCTTATAGTAAATTTCATACTTCTCATAATCGGTCTTTTTCTTCTCATCAAGGGTGCCGACGTCTTTGTGGATGGTGCAAGTAATATTGCACGCAAGCTTAGAATACCTTCTCTGATAATAGGGCTTACCCTTGTATCGATAGGAACGAGTGCCCCCGAGCTCAGCATAAGCGTGACCTCGGCACTGCAGGGAATGAACAGCATGAGCTTCGGAAACGTTATAGGCTCGAATACCTTTAACGTTCTCGTCGTCATAGGATTCAGCGCGCTTTTCACCGCTCTCACGGTATCGAGTGACGTAAAGAAATTCGACGTGCCGATACTTATCGGAATATACGTTCTTCTCGCGCTCTTTGCTTTCGTGATATCACCGCTCGCGCTCACGCGAATAGAGGCGGCTATCTTTCTCGTTCTCTTTGTTCTTTATATCGCGCTTCTTATATTCAGAGGCAGAAGCGAGCAGACCGAGGACGACTCGGATGAGCCTATAAAGAAATGGTACGTAAGTATTATTCTCATAGTGGTAGGCATTGCCGCCATCATCTTCGGCGGAGACCTCGTCGTTGACTCCGCAAGCGCGATAGCTATAAAATTCGGAATGAGCGAGCTTATGGTAGGCCTTACTATAGTTGCGGTGGGCACCTCCCTCCCCGAGCTTGTCACAAGCGTTGTGGCGGCAAGAAACGTGGCTCAGATGGG
>SVRJ01000042.1 GCA_015064885.1 Oscillospiraceae bacterium | reverse complement strand
TCACGCGGAACAACTATTATACCGCCCGGATGCTGACCGGTCGTACGCTTTACACCTACACAGCAGTTTACCATACGGTTCATTTCCGCACGGCTGAGGAGAAGTCCTCTGTCCTCGAAATATTTTATTATATACCCGTATGCGGTCTTATCCGCAAGTGTGCCGAGAGTTCCCGCGCGGAAGACGTTCTCCGCTCCGAAAAGCTCCTCTGTATACTTATGTACTCTTCCCTGTACCTCGCCCGAGAAGTTAAGGTCTATATCGGGTGATTTATCGCCGTAGAATCCAAGGAATGTCTCAAAGGGAATATCGTGTCCCTCACCGACAAGCTTTGTTCCGCACCTCGGGCATACCGCATCGGGAAGGTCAAATCCCGAACCTACGGAACCGTCCGTAAAGAATTCTGAATACTTACAGTTCGGGCAATAGTAGTGCGGCGGAAGCGGATTTACTTCACTTATACCCGACATTGACGCAACAAAGGAAGATCCGACCGATCCTCTTGAGCCTACGAGGTAGCCCTGCTCTTCACTGTATTGAACAAGCTTCTGCGCGATCATGTAAAGAACCGCAAATCCGTTGCTTATAATAGATTTGAGCTCCTTCGCAAGTCTGTTCTGAACTATTTCGGGCAATGGGTCGCCGTAAAGGCTCCTCGCCTTGACGTAGCATCTTTCCTCAAGCTCCTGCTCTGCGCCCTCCATATTCGGAGTGTAGGTTCCCTTGGGGATAGGACGCACGTCGCTTGAGATCATATCGTTTATAAGATTAGTATTCGTTACGACGACTTCGTATGCGGCTTCCTCACCGAGGTATGAAAACTCCTCAAGCATCTCGTCTGTGGTTCGAAAATAGATACCTACGTCCCTATCCGCATCCTTGAACTTTTGTCCTGCGAGAAGTATCTTTCTGTAGATCTCGTCCTCCTTGTTCAGGAAGTGAGCGTCGCAGGTCGCAACGACCGGCTTTGAGTATTTTTTGCCCAGAGCGTATATTTTTCTGTTAAGCTCTCTCAGAGCCTCATCGTCCTCCACTCTGCCTTCGGATACAAGGAATCTGTTATTACATATAGGCTGTATCTCAAGGTAATCGTAGAAATTGACGATCTGCTCTATTTCGCTTTCGTTCTTATTCTCGAGCACCGCCTCAAAGAGCTCACCTGCCTCACATGCCGAGCCTATGATAAGTCCCTCTCTGTGCTTTATAAGAACGCTTTTAGGTATTCTCGGGTTTCTGTAGTAATAATCAAGATAACTCATTGATATGAGCTTATACAGATTTTTAAGACCTACAGAATCCTTGACAAGTATTATCTGATGATATGATTTCTGTCTTTTTCCGGAGACGTTACCACCCATAATATCGTTTATATCTATTACCTTTGCGGCTCCGTATTTATCAAGCAACTGACGCATCTTAAAAAATATAGCAGCGAGTATTTCCGCATCGTCTACCGCTCTGTGGTGATGGAAATCCTCAAGCTCATAGAACTTTGCAAGACTGTCGAGCGTATGCTTTTTAAGCTCGGGATTAAGGAATCTCGAAAGAGAGACCGTGTCAAGATAAGCATTATTGAACGGCAATCCGAGTTCAAGTGCCGCCTGCCTTACAAAGCTTGTATCAAAGGATGCATTGTGGGCTATAAGAAGCCTGTCCCCGATAAATTCCAAAAACTCGGGAAGGACCTTGTCTATAGTTTCCGCATCCTTTACGTCATCGTCGGTAATAGACGTGAGCTCTGTTATTTCCTGCGGTATCGGGAATCCGGGATTTACGAATTTTCCGTATCTTGCAACCACCTCATATCCCTTTATGATGACTGCACCAATCTCAATTATCTTGCAGGTACGGGGGGAAAGTCCTGTCGTCTCAAGGTCAAATACAACAAATTCATCGTCAAAGGTTCCGTCATATTTTCCGCTTACCGCTCCGGCCATATCATTCACGAAATAGGCTTCCATACCGTATATGACCTTCATTCCGAGCTTTTCGGCTGCAAGCATTGCCTCAGGGAAGCCCTGAACGTTTCCGTGGTCGGTTATTGCGACTGCGGGGTGGCCCCACTTGAATGCCGTTGAGACGGCTTTATCGGGAGGAATAAGAGCATCCATAGAAGACATCTGTGTATGCAAGTGCAGTTCTACTCTCTTCTTCTCCGCGGTATCTTTTCTCGAAAGAGACTTTATTCTGACAATACCCTCGGGTGTTATAAGTGTGTCTCCGTTCTTCTGATCGAGCTTTGTCTTTCCGTAAACAGCGATGGTACCGCCCTTTCCGAAAGCCCCCTTAAGAGTTTTCATGGTGTCCTCGTCGGCATTGTACATTCTCGCTTCTATGGAGGCGTTTCCATCGCTCACAAAAAAGGTTATCGAAAAGGACTCTCCGTTTCTCGACGCCTTTTCCTCGAAGTTGAACGAATCGCCTATAACACAAACTGTCCTTCTCTTATCGTTGAGTACAGAAGAGATAGAAACCGGAAGCAGCTTGAATTCCTTTCCCCAGATAACCTCGGGATCGGAAATATCGAAAATACCGTTTCCGATCTTTACTATTCCCTCCTCGGAGATCTCCGCCTCGCACTCCTCGTCAAACACCGAAGATATTCTTTTAAGATTGGGATTTATTTCCGGCTCATTTTCCTTTCTGCCCGAAAAAGATGCAGCTCTGGCTTCCGCCTCCTCGTAAAGACGCGCGCTTTCATTTGCCTGCTGAGTAAGCATATTCATAAGAGCCTGCCTTGACTCTTCGGCCTCACCCGCACCGTCAAGGTCTGTATGTATCTCAACCGAAACGTTTATACCGAACTCACTGCTTATAACCTCGGATATTCTCACGGGTATACTGTCGTCATTTAGATAGGCGACTCCCGATTCGGAAAACGGAATATAAAATTTAAGAGTTTCCCCGTCGTATATATATTTATGCTTGGAGAGGAATCCGCGCGTTGCTATCTTTCCCCGTCTTTCACATTCGCATATAAGCTCAGGAATATAGCTCTCGCTGAAGAGCTCGGGCGGATACACGGTCATTATCTGCGCACTGTTAAGCTGATACGCCTCTTTTATCCCCTGCTCTATCTCACCTATAAGTGCCTTGGAGATAAGCCTTTTCAGCCTTGCCTCTATACGAAGTATCCTGAGCTCCTTATCCGCGAGAACGTTATACGACGTAACGTTATCAAAAAACTCTGCGTCAAGAGCTCTCGGCTTATATCTTTGAAGCTTTTCGTTTAAAGTCATAAGGGTATAACCTCATCTGTTCTTTTTGACTTCTTCAATAAGTCTTTTTACTATTGCATCCTCCGGGATCTTCTCTACTATCTCGCCGTGTCTGAAGAAGAGGGCTTCTCCCTTACCTCCTGCAACACCGAAATCCGCTTCCCTCGCCTCACCGGGTCCGTTTACTATGCATCCCATAAGTGCTACCTTTACGCATACGTCACGGAGACCTTCTTCATCCACCGCGCGTTCAAAATCCCTTACAAGATCTATAAGCGATATCTGCGTTCTGCCGCACGTGGGACAGCTTACGATCGAAAGTCCGTTCTGTCCTTCAACGTTAAGAGCGGTAAAGAGATTTCTTGCCGCCTCAACCTCACGAACGGGATCATCTGTAAGTGAAACCCTGAGGGTATCTCCTATTCCGTCTGCAAGAAGAGAACCTATGCCTATGCTGCTTTTTATAAGGCCCATGCTTCCTCCGCCCGCCTCGGTAACTCCGAGATGAAGGGGACAATCGCATCTTTCCGCAACGAGCTTGTTTGCCTTTATCATTGAATACGGGTCGGATGCCTTTACCGATATTATCGCGTTATGAAAATCAAATTTATGAAGCAATCCAAGGTGATACATTGCGCTTTCGCAAAGAGCCTCGGGTGTAGGTGCTCCGTGTTTTGCGAGTATATGCTTTTCGAGAGATCCGCTGTTTATTCCTATTCTTATAGGTATATTCTTTGCGTTACAGACGTCGCACACCCGCTTTACGTTCTCGTCCGCACCTATGTTACCCGGGTTTATTCTTATCTTATCTATACCGGCATTTGCGCTCTCGATTGCGAGCTTATAATCAAAATGTATATCAGCAACGATAGGAACTCTTACGCCCTGTTCTTTTGCGCGGTAGACAGACTGCAGCGCCTCAATACAGGGGATAGTTATACGAACTATATCACATCCCGCGTTTTGAAGAGCTATTATCTGCTTTACCGTAGCGTCTATATCGGTAGCAAGCGTATTTGTCATAGACTGCACAGATATTCGCGATGTTCCGCCTATTGTGACGTCTCCGACGCGCACCTCACGTGTTTTTCTTCTTATATCGTTATATTTCATTGAACGTCCTCACTTTCTCGCCTTTAAAAATCAAAGTATAAGCTTCACTATATCCTTAAGCATTACAACTCCCGCAAATGTCATAAGGACTATGAGCATAATAAAATTAAGTGCTCCCTCGATCTTAGGGTTGAGAGGTCTTCTTATTATAAGCTCAATAAATCTGAAGACGAGCTGTCCTCCGTCAAGCGCGGGAATAGGAAGCAGATTGAAAATACCGAGATTCATTGATATAACGGATGCCAAAAATCCGAAGGTTGAAAGATCCATAAGATTTTCCTTCTCCATCTGATGGATCTCGTCGGTTATACCGACAGGACCCTGAACGGCATCCATTCCGTACTTACCGGTGAGCATACCGGAGAGAGAATCGATTATCATTTTGAAAGAAGATACCGATCTTGACACGGATTGCTTTATACAATTAAAGAACGTCTTTTCAAGCGCATAGACCCTGAAATCGGGAGTTCCGAAATTTACTCCTTCCTCTGTTTCAACTCCGAATTTAACGTCCTTAAGTACTATTTTTTCTCCGTTTCTTATTACGGTAATATCGACGGGCTCTGTTCCCTGATTGCTTATTTCGTAGACAAGCTCATATCCCGAATAAACGGGCACCCAACCTACCTTTACAACAGTATCCTCAAGCATAAGACCGCCCTCGGAATTTGATACCGAGCCCTCGGTAAATTCGCCTATTCTTGTCGAGGTAAGATTTTCGGATGAAATGACCACCGCAAACATAAGCACTATGGCAATGATTATATTCATCGTCGCTCCGGCGACAAGTATTATCATTCTTTGCCATACCGGCTTTTTGGAATATGCATTGGGGTCCTCGGAATCCTCGTTTTCACCCTCCATACTGACGTAACCGCCTATCGGAAGTGCTCTGAGCGAATACGTGATACCGCTCTTTTCGGATTTTTTTGAAATGAGCTTCGGACCCATACCTATGGCAAATTCATTTACCGTGACCTTGAAAAGGCGCGCTGTAGCAAAGTGTCCGAGCTCATGGAAAAGTATAAGCAGACCAAACATAAGAATGGTAAGTATAATGTACATAATGTTCCTCCGTACCGCCTATTGCGGCTTTAATGATCTTTTTGTCTTTCATAATATGACGCTGTAACGGTGAAGCATCCCGAAAGCAAAAAGGATCATTTTGCACGGGATATTATATTTCTGACGTGTTCTCTTCCGAGAGAATCAAACGCAAGTATCTCATCGAGAGCTTCTGCATTTTTCGCATCATTCTCAAGCGAATCCACCGCAGATATAACAAGCTCTGATATATCGGCAAAGGAAATTTTCTTACTTAGGAAGGCCGCTACGGCGATCTCGTTTGCAGCATTGAGCACACATGGAAGCGCGCCTCCCACCTTAACTGCGTGGTAAGCCTTTGCGAGAAGAGGAAACGCCTCTGTATCCGGCTTATCGAAGGTAAGCGAAGGGATATTGAAAAAATCAAGCTTCTCGGTAACGCCCTCACATCTGTCGGGATAGTTTACCGCGTACTGAACGCAGAAGCGCATATCCGGCACAGAAAGCTGAGCCATAACCGAATTATCGCAGAATTCAACCATAGAGTGAATTATACTCTGTCTGTGAACGACAACGTCTACCTTATCGTGCGGAACGTCAAAAAGTCGGCACGCCTCGATAACCTCAAAGCCTTTATTCATAAGCGTAGCAGAATCCACAGTGATCTTTGCGCCCATTTTCCACGTAGGATGAGCGAGCGCGTCGTCAAGAGTCATTTTTTTGATCTCGGACGTCTTTTTACCAAAGAAAGGTCCTCCGGATGCGGTAAGGATAAGTCTCGACACTTCCCTTTTTTCTCCGGCCTTAAGACACTGGTGTATAGCACAGTGCTCACTGTCCACAGGGAGTATCTCAGCCCGATTTTCTTTTGCGACGCGGTTAAGTATCTCTCCGGCAATAACCATAGATTCCTTGTTGGCAAGCGCAAGTCTCTTTCCCTTTGATACAACCGCAAGTGATGGCATAAGACCTGCCATACCGAGAGTGGAGTTGACGGCAGTATCAAAGTCGGTATCGTTTATCATTTCAACAATACCCTTATCTCCGGAATATACCTTTATATCTGTATCAGAAAGCTTGCATTTAAGTGCGTTGGCGGAACCTTCATCGGCCATAGCACATGCCTTCACGTTAAACTCTCTTGCGTATTTTTCCACACTGTCAACGTCTCTGTTGGCTGAAAGCGCAGTAACCGCATAGCCTTCTTTTCTTGCAACGTCAAGTGCTTGCGTTCCCACAGAGCCCGTGGCGCCGAGTACTATTATTTTCTTCATGATATATCTTTACGGTCAGACCGCAACTACCTCCAAAAATCTTTCTATAAGTGAAAGGAATATTGCTACCGCTATAACAGAGTCAAATCTGTCGAGGACACCGCCGTGTCCGGGAAAGAGCGAACCGTAATCCTTGATACTGAATTTTCTCTTGACAGCACTGAGTATGAGATCTCCGAACTGTGCAACCACCGAGACTACCGGAGCAACTATACAGAAGACTATAGAGTCGACCTCTATAGAGAAGAATTTCTTTGCAACAAAAGAATATCCGAAATACGCAAGAGTGCAGAAGAGTGTTCCGCCTATTGCACCCTCAACGGTTTTTTTCGGTGATACCTTGGGGCAGAGCTTATGCTTGCCGAAAAATCTTCCCGTAAAATATGCGAAAGTGTCGGTAAATACAGCGGTTATCCACACACAGATAAACCAGAAGGTTCCCTTTTCTGCGCAACCGAGTCTTGTAAGGCAGGTAAAGCCCGCTATTACGTAAGAAACGGTAAGAAAAGCTGCCGAGATATTCTCAAATGAAAACTTCTCCTTATCGGTAAACACGACCAAGAGTGAAAGAAGTAAGAAAGCGGGACATATGATAAAATATACGTAAGAACCGTCCGAGATAAATCCGAGCTTGACCATAAGAGGAAGCACGGCAGCCAAAATATATGACGGGATACTTATAAAATATACCTTATCGAGAGATATACATCTGAGCATCTCCCATACTGCAACAAAGCAGGCAAGAGCCATAACACCTGCAAAAAACCAGCTTCCGCAGAAGAAGATGAGTACCATAAGCACTCCGATAAGAACTGTTCCGGTTAATATTCGTGTCAACATAAAAAATCACTCCAATCAAAATGCATAAAGGATCACACACCGCCGTATCGGCGTTTTCTCGAGTAAAACTCTTCTATTGCCTTATCCACCTCTTCGGTCGTAAGATCGGGCCAGAGTGTGCTTGTAAAATAAAATTCGGAATATGCGCACTGCCAGAGCAAGAAATTGGAGACGCGCAGATCTCCGCCCGTTCTGATTATAAGGTCAGGGTCCGGATACGGAGCCGTATACATATGTGAGGCAAGGTCATCCTTTGTAACCTTTGAATATCCTTCGCTTATAAGTCTGTTTACAGCATTTACGATCTCGTCTCTTCCGCCGTAGTTCACCGCTATGTTTATAGTTCTGGTCTTTGAGAAGGTAAGTGAGTCAAGCTCGTTCATACGCCTTATTATTGACTCTCCTCCCTCATATCCGTCGAAAAGCGACATATCACCGACGAATCTGTAATGAACGTCATATCCGTCCTTCTTATCGTAGCACTCATCGAGATATGAGTCAAGTATCTTCATTATAGCGTCGACTTCTTTTTTCGGTCTTGTCCAGTTTTCAGTTGAAAAAGCATAAACCGTAGTTACAAGTACGCCTATATCAAGGCAGTACTCAAGTATCTCACGGAATTTTTTTGCTCCGTATTTATGCCCGTAATATCTCGGCATACCGCGCTTTTGTGCCCATCTGCCGTTACCGTCCATAATGAATGCTATATGCTTAAGTCTTTCATCTATTTTTACACTCATAAGAATAAAACCTCACATCAAAAACAGGCGGGAGCACATCGTCTCCCACCCGGTGTCTGAAATTATATGTGCATAATTGCTTTTTCTTTTGCTGAAACGATGGATTCTATCTGCTTGATATACTTATCGGTAACGTCCTGAACTTCCTTTTCGGAAAGCTTTATCTCGTCCTCTGTGATGGTGCCCTCTTTCTTCATCTTCTTGATCGCGTCGTTTGCGTCGCGTCTGATGTTTCTTATAGCAACCTTGGACTCCTCGCCCATCTTCTGAACGTTCTTCTGAAGCTCGCGGCGGCGTTCCTCGGTAAGCTGAGGGAATACGAGGCGGATCATTCTTCCGTCATTGGAAGGATTGATTCCGAGGTCGGATGTAAGGATGGCCTTTTCTATAGCCCTAAGAGTTGTTGAGTCATAAGGAGTAATTGTAAGTGTCTTGGAATCGGCGCAACGGATATCTGCCATTGTATTGATGGGAGTGGGTGCGCCGTAATATTCAAATGTGATCTTTGCAAGAACTGCGGGATTTGCCTGAGAAGCGCGAATCGTATCAAGATTCTCCTCAAGAGCAAAAATGGATTTTTTCATTTTTTCTTCGAAAACAGAATAATTAAGTTTCATAGTCCTTATAGGCCGTAGGATAAGACCTTCCTCCTGGTTTTATATTTAAAGGTTAATAATTTTCGATATTTATGAAAGTCAGCCAACGATGTCCGTACCGGGAACATCCTCAAACATTACCTGGTAGAGGTGTATCGGTTCAGCGAGCTTGAAGACCTTTGTAGGTATCTTCGTTGAAACTCCGAGAGCAGAGGCAGTAAGGTCTATCGCCTTGAGCTCCTTTTCGAGTATTTCGTGATATGTAATGGTATCGAGCTTAACGGCCGTTTTATCAACGTTGGGGTCTGCCGTATAGATACCGTCTACGAATTTTGCCATAAGAAGAACGTCGGCTTCTATCTCTGCCGCTCTGAGCATAGCGGAAGAGTCGGTCGAGAAATACGGATTTCCCGTTCCGCCCGAAAGAATTACCACTGTTCCTTTTTCCATATATTCAACCGCTCTGTCGCGCGTATAGGTTTCTGCAACAGGCTCAACGCAGAAGGAATTGAGGACGACCGCCTTTACCCCCGCCTGAACAAGTGCGTTTTTAAGGGCAAGTGAATTTATTATCGTAGCAAGCATTCCCATGCTGTCGCCCGTAACGCGTTCTACCGCAACTCCTCTTGCGCCGCGGTATATATTGCCCGCGCCGAAGACTACTGCGACCTGAACGCCTCCGTCAACGCATTTTTTGAGAGAGTCCGCAATTCCGGCCATTTTTTCAAAATCGATAACGCCCTTGTCGCCTCCGCTGACCGCTTCACCGGAAAGCTTCATTAAAACTCTTTTATACTTAGGTAAATTATTCATACGGTCTCTCCTTTTTTATGGTTGAAGATTTTTCAAAAAGTTTCTTTTTCAGAAACAACCCGCCATAAGCATAAATAATTTTTGCTAAATGACAGGTTGTTTCTTGTGTGTATATTATTTTGCTGTCAACTTAGCAATTTCTTCTGCGAAGTTGTCTTCTCTCTTCTGGATACCTTCACCCTTTTCAAAGCGAGCGAAAGCAGCTACCTTAATTTCAGCGTTGAGAGCCTTAGCAACAGAAGCGATGTACTGGCCAACCTTCATGCTGTCGTCCTTAAGGTATTCCTGTTCTGTAAGGCAGTTAGCCTCGTAGAACTTGCCGAGACGTCCGGGGATCATCTTCTCGCGGATGATGTTCTCGGGCTTCTTAGCATTTGCGGGGTCGTTCTTTATTGCGTTGAAGATAACCTCTGTCTCCTCAGCGATAACTGCTGCGGGAACAGATTCCTTATCTACGTAGGAAACCTGGTATGCGCCTACCTGAAGAGCTACGTTCTTAGCCATCTCAACGAACTCAGCCTTAGCAGCTGTCTCGTCATCAACGTTGAAGAGAACTACAACACCGATGCTGCCTGCACCGTGAATGTATGTTCCAACGTGACCTTCGATAACTGTAAAGCGGCGGATGCTGATCTTTTCACCGATAGCGAAGATCATTTCCTGGAGCTTTGCTTCAACTGTGAGCTCTGTGTCAAGGAACTTAGCTGCCATAAGAGCCTCAACGTTAGCAACGCCTGTATTAACTATAGTTGTGAGAAGGTCCTTAACAAAAGTCTTGAAGCTTTCGTTCTTAGCTACGAAGTCTGTCTCTGTGTTGACCTCGATTATAGCGGTTGTTGTACCAACTGTGAGGATATCAACGATACCGTCAGCAGCGATTCTGTCTGCCTTCTTAGCAGCTACTGCAAGTCCTCTTTCGCGGAGGATCTTTATAGCCTTATCGAAATCGCCTTCTGCCTCAACGAGTGCTTTCTTGCACTCCATCATACCTATACCTGTTTTTGCACGAAGTGCAGCAACGTCTTTAGCTTTGATATCTGCCATTTCAAATTACCTCTTTACTTAATTTAATTATTCAGCGTCTGCAACCGCAACCTCTTCGGTAGCTTCTTCAGCTGCCTCTTCGAGGATCTCACCCTGCTTTGCTGTGATGATAGCGTCAGCAAGAACGGAAGAGATGAGCTTGATAGCGCGGATAGCGTCATCGTTGCCGGGAATTACGTAATCAGCATCATCGGGATCGCAGTTTGTATCAACGATAGCAACAACGGGGATACCGAGTTTCTTAGCTTCTGCAACAGCATTTGCTTCCTTCTTTGTATCTACTACGAAAATAGCAGAGGGAAGCTCTTCCATTGTCTTGATACCGCCGTAGCTCTTTTCAAGGTCGAAGATCTCCTTCTGAAGAGCTGCAACTTCCTTCTTGGGGAGAAGGTCGAATGTTCCGTCTTCCTTCATCTTGTTAAGGCTGTTAAGACGGTTGATAGATCTCTTGATGGTCTTGAAGTTTGTCATCATGCCGCCCGGCCAACGAACGTTAACGTAGTACATGCCGCATCTTACTGCTTCTTCCTTGATAGCGTCAGCAGCCTGCTTCTTTGTACCAACGAAAAGCATTGTGCCACCTTCTGCAGCGAGCTTGGAAACGAAGTTATATGCTTCCTCGAACTTCTTCACTGTCTTCTGAAGGTCGATGATGTATATACCGTTTCTTTCGATGTAGATGTACTCCTGCATCTTAGGATTCCATCTTCTTGTGTTGTGTCCGAAATGGACGCCTGCTTCAAGCAGTTGTTTAATAGAAATAACCGACATTTTGTTCCTCCTTCGGTTTCGCCACCACAACTTGTTCCCCACAAGACATTTCTGTCACCGGAAGGGGCCGTATACCGTTGTGTGTGAATTAAAAATATTTTTATCCGTGTGCTTACACACACGCTATATATTATATCATAAACACGAGTTTTTTTCAATAGGAGAAGCCCTATTGTTAACAGTATTTTTACATTTATTTTCCGTAATTTCTATCAGAAAAGGTCTGACATTCGTTTTCACTGAGTCTGACAAGGACAGTATCCTCGCCGAAGCACTCTACCCTGCTCCACGGAATAATTATTTCGTTTTTTGATCCGAATCCGAAAATGCCGCCTTCTCCGGGAATAATAAGAGAAATTATTCTTCCCGAGCAGGTGTCAAATTCAAAATCCGACGCACACCCTATGCGTTTTCCGTTGCAAAGATTTATGACGTCCTTGGTCCGAAGTTCCTTTGTGCTGCTGATATTCATATCCGCCTCCATATTTTTTATTAAAGTAATATGGAGGCGGGTTAATAATTATGCAAAGAAGCGGTCCTTAAGGAATACAAATCCGATGAGCGAGCATATCACGAGTACAACTGCCGCCCTTATCCAGACTGTGACAGAGGATGCAATACCGAGCACAGCGGAAACGCCCGGGATAATTCCGATAATGACGGTAAATGCGAACACAGCCAGTGCAAATATCACCGCGCGCCAGATATCCCTTGCCTTTATTTTTTCGCATCCGCGAAGCGACGTATATACAAAAGCAGAAAGTTGTACCGCGAGCAGAGCCACAAACAGATAATCCGACAGAGATCCGTTATCCGTTTTTGGAATGAGCAATCCCGCACCCGCTATTATACATCCGTTCAGAATCGCAAATACGATAGGAGATATATTAGCTTTAAGTACAGAGAGTACAGAGGTAAAGGACACGGCTCCCGTCTTCTTTTTATCTGTTGAGAATCCCGTGCACGACATAAAGAACACCGCTGCAAGGTCAACTATACATCCAAGATAAAGTATCATAGCGGGATTCATTGACGGACGGCCGAAGATCAGCGGGAGGTACACCGCAATGATCCTCATGATAAGAGAGGATATAAGGTAGGATACCGCTCTCTCAAGATTTGCAAAAAAGGATCTGACACACGAAAAGGCCCTGAGCACTCCGTCGAGTCCTCCGCCGAGAACGCTCACCGGAGAAACGAGCATATCAGCATATCGCTTTGCCATAGAGCAGGAGGCACCGGCATCCTCTACCTTATTCGGGTAAGGCTCGGTACAGGAATTCTCACTCAGCGGATCGTTACTGTAAGCAACGACGTACTGCGATCTGCTTGCGGTATGAATATCCGATACCTCGGTTACGACAGAGGCGCAAACGGTTCCGCTTTTGGCGAGATTCTCTATAAGCGTCATTATCTCTTTCTTTGAAAATCCGAGGTAAGCGTCTGCGTGAGGGTAATCGTTAACAGTATATCCGGTTCCCGCGATCTCGGAGGCTTTTACTATCTCAAGCTCTCTCTTTATTTTTCTGAACACGTTTTTAACGATATAAGTATTTTCTGCAGATTCATCGTCAAAGCAAAGCACCGGAGATATTCCCTGTGAGACGAGCTCCTTTACGCTGTCGGCATTTTCTCTTGAGTAGGAGGGACCTACCGCTACTATACCCACGAATACGAGCTGATCGTCATATTCGGAGAATGAGCTGCAATCGTATAGGCTCGGTGCCGCCTTTGCTATAGAAACGACGTCATATCCGAGATCCTTTAATGCATAATATTCATTCAGTATTCTCTCTCTGGTTATATCGTCAAGCTTTACGTCCACCCCTTCGGAGGAATACCACTCGGCACATTCTATTATTCTGCTGTCAAACGTGCGGCAAACGAGAAAGGACCTTTGGGCAAAGTCATTTCCCTCGGAAACGATTGCGGCATCCGCAAGCGTCTCGCCGGCAAGACGTTTATAAGAAAGGAATCCCGCAGACTGTGTTATTCTCTCGGAATCTATAGCAAACTCTGCCATACTGCGAAGGAATATTCTCTCATTGTCTCTTAGTGCACCGGCGTGCTTTCCGTTCGTGCTTGCTGCCTTATTTATAAGGTATGCACAGTCAAGGAGTCCCTTGACCTCCTGAGGGTCCTCAGTATCATCGGGAGAAACTATCTTTTTCAGGTTGACGAACATAGACTCGACACAATCTCCCGCACCCGCTATCGTGTTTCTTCCGAACATAAATATTTTCGACGCAGAATCAAGCCTGCCTACCGTAGGATAATTCTTGAGGATCGCCCCGTTTCTTCCGAATTTATCCGACGGCCTTGCACAGTATCTGACCGCGCAGCAGATAACTGTGGAATAAATTACCGTTATCGTCTGCATAGGCATGGAAACCGCGAGAGTCATCGTCTGAGCGATAGAATCGAGAGGTGATACCGCAGCGCCTCCGAAAAGAAGGAGGACGAGAGAAAAAGGGATCGCAAGCGCAAAAAGTATATTGGTAGAATATCTGAAGAATGCGCTGAGCGTCTCGTCTATACGACTGTATTTGTTTGCAGTCGTCATTTCTATTCCCGAGAATCTCTTGGCGATATAGGTGTTTTTTCCGCAGGATACAACTATACCTATAGCGCTTCCCGACATTATCATTCCGCCCGCAAAAACCATATTGGATATTTTATCTATCGAAAGCTTTGCGTTGACGGGGAGTATACCCTCATGCTTCACCGTTCTGGCGTTCACAGGTCTTCCCTTTTCATCACTTGATACGGTTTCATAAGCTGTAAGCTCACGTGCCTTTACTATTCGCACGTCGCAAGGGAGGATATCGCCTGCCTTTAGGAGTATTATATCTCCCGGAACGGCATTTCTGCCGTCGATGCTTATCTTCTTTCCGTCACGTATGACGGTTACACGCGGCACAGACGGTGCCATGACCGCGTTTTCGTATTTATTTGACGTTATTTTCAGTCCGACCGTAAACATACAGTTCACAAGCACTATAACAACCGCTACTATAGCTGCTGTCCAAAGCTCAAAAACCGCACATACTATAGCGGCAAGAAAGAAGAAGAAATAAAGAGTAACGTCATTGAGAACAAGCCTTGCGGCGTCGGATGACGAAAGGTTAGGAAAGCTGAATACGCTTCCGTCGTTCCTTATTTTCTTTCTCGATACCGCTTCGCTGTTTTTGAGACCGAATCTGACATCCGTGTCAAGCTTATCAACCACATCCTCGACAGACAGGGTATGCCATCTTTCACTCATATATGTCTTTTAACCTCCAAAAGCGGGTTCACATACAAAGAACCTTGATTTCACCGTTTTCAACGGTAATGTAAGCTATCGCAGGCTTACTGTTATATCTTGATATTATCTGCTCCGCAAGGCTATCCTCGATATTGGTCTGGATATACCTGCGCATATTTCTTGCTCCGAACTTTGCCGAGAAGGACTTTTCGGCAATAAGCGCGGGAACGTCTGAAGTATAGTTAAACTCCATCGGCTTTTTCTCGATCACGGCTCTGAGTTCTTCAAGCATGATAACCGCTATTTTTTCAAAGTCGGAAACGTCAAGCGAGCGGAAGGTTATTATTTCATCCACTCTATTGATAAATTCGGGGCGAAGGAATGTGAGAAGTGCCTTCTTGGTGTCGTCGTCGGCAGTCTTTTTGCTTCCCGCATTGAATCCTGCGCAGGAAGCTGATGAGGAGCCGGCATTAGTTGTCATGATTATGACCGTGTTTTCAAAATTGACCGTTCTTCCCTGAGCGTCGGTTATTCTTCCGTCGTCGAGTATTTGAAGAAGGATATTCAGAACATCGGAATGTGCCTTTTCTATTTCGTCAAAGAGAATTACGGAATAGGGTCTTCTTCTTATTTTTTCGGTAAGCTGTCCTGCCTCATCATAGCCCACATATCCCGGAGGAGCTCCGATTATTTTGGATACGCTGTGCTTCTCCATATATTCCGACATATCGAGTCTTATCAAAGTCTCGGTAGTATTGAAAAGATCGGAAGCAAGCTGCTTTACGAGCTCTGTTTTTCCGACGCCTGTAGGACCCGCAAAAATAAAGGATACCGGCTTACGCTTTGCAGACACGTTAGCTCTCTTTCTCTTTATAGCACGGCAAACGGCATCGACCGCCTCGTCTTGTCCTATCAGCTTTGTCTTGAGTCTGTCGTTAAGCCTATCTATTTTGATATACTCGTTTTCCGTAACGTCCTTTGAGGGGATACCCGTCCATATTTCTATGACCTCTGCAAGAGCTTCCTCTGTGAGTGTGAGCGATTCTATTTCGGGAGCGAGCTCGGCAAGTCTGTCCGCATACTTAAGCTCCTCTGCCTTGAGAGATGCGATCCTCTCGTATCTTCTCTGCTCGTCCATCTTCATTACCGCTTCGTCGGTATTGCTTTCAAGAAGGTCTCTCTCCTCTTTGATCTTTATAAGCTTATCGTGAAGCTTGTATTCCTCATCGAGAGATGAGCAGGAGAGTGCAAAGCCTGCCGCAGCCTCATCGAGAAGATCTATCGCCTTATCGGGAAGAAATCTGTCTGTGATGTATCTCTCGGACATGGTTACTGCTTTGACCAGAAGCTCGTCGGGAATACTCATTCTGTGGTATTCCTCATAGTAGTGTTTTATTTTTCTGAGCATTTCCACTGTCTGCTCTATGTTGGGCTCGTTAACGGTGACCGGTTGGAATCTACGCTCGAGAGCGGCGTCCTTTTCAATATACTTTCTGTATTCCTTAAGTGTGGTTGCACCGATAACGCGGATCTCTCCTCTTGAAAGTGCGGGCTTAAGAATATTTGCGGCATTCATTCCGCCCTCGCTCTCACCCGCTCCCGCAAGATTATGGACCTCGTCTATAACGAGGATAACGTTACCTCTCTCCTTTACCTCCTTTACAAGGTTAAGAAGTCTCTGCTCAAACTGGCCTCGGAACTGCGTTCCCGCAACGAGAGCCGCAATATCGCAAAGATAAAGCTCACAGTTCTGAAGTCTGTACGGAACGTCACCCTTGGCTATCTTATTTGCGAGAGCTTCGGCTATAGCGGTCTTACCTACGCCCGGTTCACCTATAAGGCAAGGGTTATTTTTTTGCCTTCTCATAAGTATTCCGGTAACGCGCTTAAGCTCTGCGTCTCTTCCTATTATATCATCAAGCTTTCCCTGTCTTGCAAGCTCGGTAAGGTTACGGCAGAATGCGTCGAGAATAGAGTTACGTCTTTTATTATCCGTTCCGTTCGTATTCTTATCATTTTTTTTGTTATTCTCTTTCCCGGAGGGCTTTAGTCCGGAAAAGAGCTTATCAAAATCTATCTTATTATTTTCGTCCGGAGACACCGGCTCGATATTTCCGCTCTCGCCTCCGTTTGTTATCGCACCGAGTTGCTCAAGCATTCCCTCGTATGCGTTTTCAAGGCTTTGAGGATCGTTCGGGTCTATTCCTATAGCCGAAAGCTGATCCATCATTGCCTTCTTCAGGTCTATACCGAGTTCCTCGGCACACTGAAGGCAAAGTCCCGCCTGCTTTTTTACGCCGTTTTCTATTATCATGCAAGAAACGACGGCAGGTCTTTTATTGCATCTTGAACATTTCTTAAAAACCATTTGTAATCAACCTCTGAGAATTTCGTTTGCCACGTAGGCTTATAGTGAGCTGTCTGCAGCTTATGCAAATATTGAGAAAATATACGTTCCCGATATATCCGAAAAGGGTTCGAGAGCGGGGTACGTGAGCGACAGGAAGCTTATTATCATAACAAAAAGCGTACAAAGCACCCAACAGATTATACATCCGCTTATGATACCGAGTAAAAATCCGCCTATCTTGTTTACAGTATGAAGTATGGGAAGCTCCATAAACTTAACGATGAAGAAGGACAATATTCTGAGAACCACGTAAGAGCCTATAAACACGGAAACGTATCCGAGAAGGTCGCATACCGCGGTAGATATATAGGTAGTTATCTTTTCAGATATCGAAATTATACCGGACGAAACGTCGCCCTCAAAATTCATAAGATGAGTCTTGATATCCGCTATGTCCGCCCCCGCCATATCAAGAATATTTTTCAGGGTATCGGGCATTGAATCAAACAGCTGGTCGGCACTCATTGCGTCTGCCGCTTCGCCGAAGGTAGAATTGAGTATTTCACTCACTTTAGCGTAGAGCATATCGTGAAAGAAGTTTTCGTCAAGCCACTCTCCGACAACTCCTCCGAACATTTTACAAAGAATAAAGGATGCAACGACAACGATAAAGCCCATCGCAGACTTTGTAAAGCCTCTGTAGGTAAATATCGCAACAGTAAGCACGAAAACGGCAACGACCGCTGCATCAAGCAACAACGCTATAGGATCCATTTTTAATTTCTCCTTTCAATCACAATTATTTAACTATAAGTTACAGAATCAATCGAAATCAACAAGGGATGCTCTGCTGACACCGCACAGTATTACGTGCTTGTCAGACGTAGCAAGAATTCTTCTGTAATCCTTTTCGATCTGTATTTTTTCCTCCGCACCGGACGTAAGTCCGATCTTATATACTTTTTCCGAACAAAGGACAAAAAGCGTATCCTCAAAAGAGGTAAACGATACGACTCTTTCGGCAAATGCCTTTTCGATAAGAATATCTCCGTCAGAGTCAAACACGGTGATATTATTTTTTGAGTTAATTATAAGAGATCTTCCGTCTGCATGTACGGAGGATATATCTTCCGCATTCTTCACTGCGCACTCGGCTAAGGATAGGTCAAAAAAGACTGTCTTTTTATCCGTAATAACGAACGCTCCGCCGTCATCAAAGAAGTCGCACCTTATCGGTTGAGCGTGCTCTATCTTCTTTTGCAGAAGCATCTCACCCGTTCCGCAGTCGTATATTTTAAAATCGGCATATCTCTCTCCGGATGCAACTCCAAAGGAGGATATCGCTATTTTTTCTCCCAAGCTGTCAAGCGATGCCGATATGATATACTTATCGCTCTCAAAGGAGCATATGCGCACGTTGTCCTGAGAATACACGGAAACACCGAATTTACCGTCATTCTTCTTAACAATAAAAGCATACCTTCCGCTATCCGACAGTGTGCAGGAATATATGGGATGTTCACTTTCTCCTTTATATACCCTTGTGTAAGAATTGTATATCGAATACGAGGACGATGAGAAATCATAAAGAAGAGACACACTGCTTCCCGTCTCGAGGCGAGGCTCGGAGAATGAATGAGTATCTGTATATGCAAGTCTGCCGGTAGCGGTAAATACAAATATGCTGTCACTTCCCGGCACCACGACGCCGCCCTTGTAAAGAGATATTCCGTCGGTATTGTCTGTATCATATATCAGCTCGGTATAGTGCTTTGTATCAACCGTTGACATATTGAAATCCTTAACGAAGGTAAGGAAATTATTATACGACATTATTTCCGGATGAGACATAACGCATCCGACGGCAAAAAGAAGAGTACATATGATAAGGATATATTCAAAAAGTCTGAAGAATCTGCTTATTCCGAGATAGTATTCGTTCTCATAGACGTAATTATCGTCTATCGGGATCTTTACGTCCTCTGCGGTAGCGAGCATAGCTTTTTTCTGCTTTTTAAGATCCTTTTTGGTTATTTTAAGTATACCCATCAATATCTCTCCTTTCTCTTTTTATTTTCCCTCAGGGTAGACGACAGAATTAAGATAGAGACCGCATGCAGGGGCAGTCATTCCCGCAAGAGTTCTGTCGTGTGATGCGAGTATATCACCGACTCCGCGCGGCTCGGTTTTTCCGACACCCACGTCAAGCAGAGTTCCGGTAATTATTCTTACCATATTATAAAGGAACCCGTCAGCCGCGAGGGTTATCTTTATTATATTTCCATTTTTCTCTACACGCGCATACTTCATGGTGCGCACTGTAGATTCGACCTTACTTCCCGATGCCATGAAAGCCGAAAAATCATGAGTACCTACAAGGAAGGCGGCTCCCTCGTTCATACGGACAACGTCATTCTCTGAGAGCTCTCTCGGAAAATGCATAGCTCTTCCCGAAAGGAATGGATCCCGTGTTCTTCCGTTATAAACAAGGTATACGTATTCTTTGAACTCAACGTCGTATCTCGGATGAAAATCCTCGTCAACGAAGGCAGCGCTTTTCACCGATATATCCTCCGGCAATCGCACGTTCAACGCATTCGGGATCCTTTCCGTATCTATTGATGTCTCAAGAGAATTACTTCCCTTTTTGTTCACTGTAACGCAAAAATCGTTTGCGTGTACGCCGCTGTCCGTACGCGAGCATCCGGTTATATCGCAATCGCAGGAAAACAGAGAGCGTGTCGCGTCGTTGAGAGCCTTTTGCACGGTAGGCTTATCCCCTTGCACCTGATATCCGCAAAAGTTTGTTCCGAGGTATGAAAGACGCAGTAACAGCTTCATCGTGTAAAGTTATAGAAAAGACCTATGCGATTGAGCAAAAGTATTGCCGCGATAAAGATTACAATTACGGCAAATGCGATCGCATCGTTTTTACCGAATTTGAGAACTCTGAACTTAGTCCTTCCCTTTCCTCCGTGATAGCAGCGGCATTCCATAGCGGTAGCAAGCTCGATACCTCTGTGTACCGCAGAAGCGAACAGAGGGATAAGTATCGGTATCATTGCCTTTGCGCGCTTTATAACGTTTCCGCTTTCGAAGTCCGCGCCTCTTGATTTTTGAGCCGAGATTATCTTCTGCGTCTCGTCCATAAGAGTAGGAATGAAGCGAAGCGCAATAGACATCATCATAGCAAAATAGTGAACGTTGTCAACGCCTATCTTTGACAATGGGGAAAGAAGGGATTCTATTCCGTCGGTAAGGGCGATAGGAGTTGTGGTGTAGGTCATAAGAAGCCCGGAACCGAGAACGAGAACGAGTATTCTCACGGTTATAAGGAACGCATCTATGAGTCCTTCACGGTATATCTGTATTATTCCGAAGCTTATAAGAAGTGTATCACCCTTTGTCAAAAAAACGTTGATCAGGAATGAAAATATAAACACGAACACCAGCGGCTTTACAGACTTAAGAAGTATCGACAGCTTTATTTTAGCAAGCGCCGCAAGAGCAAAGACGGATACGAGCAGAAGCAAGAAAGAAAGTATATTGCGGCACAAAAATGATGACACAATATAAAGAACGGCAAGTATGATCTTCGACCTCGGGTCAAGCGAATGTATCGGTGAGCTTACCGGATAATACTGTCCAAACGAAAAAGTTTTCATTACAATCCTCTATTTGAAAAATCTAATAATTTACCTATCAAAGCAATTTGGATATTGCGTCGGCGGCTTCCTCGACGGTATAATACTCTCCGTCTATAGGGAGTCCGTTTTCCTTCAGTATATGGAGGAGAGAGGTTATCTCGGGAATACTGAGTCCGATATCCGAAAG
>SVRJ01000002.1 GCA_015064885.1 Oscillospiraceae bacterium | reverse complement strand
TGCGGGTGTATTTATTACCAATCATTTTATTGACGGAAATATAAACTATGATAAGAACGCTTCCTATGAGGAACGGATAGAATTCTATTTTTCTGATTATGAAAAAGGGGTCCAATTCGGAAAGGATATTGGTATCTCTGTTTTTCTCGGAATAGAGAGTTCCTATTGCGGAACCGATTTTCTCATTTACGGTCTTGATAAAGCGTGGTTTTTGGAGCATCCCGAGATAGAGACTCTGAAAAAGTCGGAAATGCTGACATTGATGGCGGAGGAGGGTGCGTTTATCATTCAGGCACATCCATTCCGCGAGGCTCGTTATATCGATCACATCCGATTGTTTCCCCGTCACGTGCATGGTGTGGAGGTTTGCAACGCCAGTCGGTCGGAGTTTGAAAACTCTATGGCTGAGCATTATGCAAAGCATTATGAATTGATCCCCTTTGCAGGCTCTGATAACCACTCTGCCGCCAAGCAAACTTCGCTCGCGGGTATGCAGTCCCAAACACCTATCATTGATGAGTCTGACTTTATTCAAAAAGTGAAAAACGGTGAAATGACACCCTTTCACCGCGTTTTTTGCTGATTTCATAAAAAATGAAATGTATGAATGATTTCAATATTTTTCTTGTGAGTAAAGGAGTTTAACAAGCAAATGCCTGATAGCACGGACGGAGACAGCGTTGCGCTCGTGCTTGACGCGGTCACGCACAAGCTTCTTTGACACTTTTCGATTTTTGTATTGCAACCTGTATCGGATTGTGATATAATTAAACATATTCTTTTTAGGAGAAAGACCTTATGAAAAATTCATCAATCAAATTAATTGCATTCTTTACTCTTGCGTTTCTTTTCCTGTCGCTTCTTTCGTCCTGCTCCGCGCCTCATCAGCATGCGTTCGGAGAATGGACTACCGACACAGAAGCCGGATGTATTGACAACGGAACTGAAAAAAGAAGCTGTAGCTGCGGAGTTGTTGAAACGAGAACCGTTCCCGCAAAAGGACATGATTTCGTTGACGGCGTATGCAGTCGCTGCAAAAAAGGCCCGAGCGAAGGCCTGGAATTCTATTCTAACGGTGACGGAACGTGTTCGTTCAGAGGAAGAGGAACATGTACGGATGCGAATATAATTATTCCCGCAAGATCCCCCAGCGGTGATACCGTAACGAAAATCATGAGCGGAGGATTCTTCGCTGACGAGGTCCTGGTGGCTATATACGTACCCGAAAGTGTACTTGAGATATTGACGGATGGATTGAATGTAGCTCCTAATTTTGCGAGCATCACCGTATCCCCGAAAAATACGGTTTACGCCTCTTTAGACGGTGTTCTTTACAATAAGGATCTAACCACTCTTATTAAGTACCCCATAGCCAAGGCCGGTGCAACCTTCGATATACCCGCAAGCGTTACCACTATCGCTCTCGGAGCGTTTGCAAATGCAACGAGTCTTACGAGCGTCAGCATCCCCGCAAGCGTTCATACAATAGAAACGTCTGCATTCATGTCATGCTCTGCGCTCACAAGCATAACTATCCCCGATGGTGTTACCACCATAAGCGGCGGAGTCTTCTCCGGTTGCCGCTCGCTTACGGCCGTAAGCCTTCCCGAAAGTATTACGTCTATCGAAGAGAATGCATTCGGCTATTGCGAGGCGCTTACAAGCTTTACCGTCCCTTCGGGTGTTACCTCGATCCCCAAGTACGCCTTTATGGGATGCAAGTCGCTTACCGAGATAAAGCTTCACGATAAGATAACGACGATAGGTCCACAGGCATTCTATCTGTGCACTGCACTTAAGCAAATAAGCATTCCCGACAGTGTAACGAGAATATATGATCGCGCATTCTTAAGCTGCACAAGCCTTGAAAGCGTCACTATTCCCAACGGCATAAATACAATTTACGAGGGCACGTTCCAGAATTGCCCCGCCCTTGTCAGTGTTTCCATCCCCGAAAGCGTGACGACTATTGAGAACAGCGCCTTTGCCGAATGTAAAGCCCTTTCGAATATCATCTTCAAAGGAACGGTAAAACAGTGGGACGAGGTTAAAACAATTGGCAGTTGGCGAGCTTACGTGCCCGCAAAGGGAGTTACCTGCACAGACGGAACCGTGCAATTCTCATTTTCATATTCATAAAATCGACAGCATCCCAAACTTACGCAGTGTCGGCTTCCGAGCGAGGTCGCCACTGCTTTTTTATGCCACACGATACACCACCGAAAAGTGTGATATAACGCTGTTTTATCAGCGCACCCCAAAATTAAAGTGACCCATAAAGGTTACTTTAATTTTTATCCAAGCCGACAAAGCGTCATGACACGTGAGCGGCAAAATATACATAACCTCTTGACAAGTGCCGTAAAAGTGTGATATAATGTACTCAGAAAGGCGGTGGTACTATGAGAAAGAAAAAAACAATAATTATCTCAATTTTCTTGTTGATGATCGTTATTACATCTTTCGCTTTTATCAAAGGTGCTATAGATTCCTATAATTATGATATGGATCCGGCTAACGGGGTTGATATTATGGAAGGCATGGGGGCTGCTATGCTCATTGTGCTCGGCGGATTTGTGGTTTTTTACGAAATAGATCTGTTTTACACCGTTTATTACTTTCTTATAATGCCGAAAACCACAGTAAAATCAGTACTTAACGTTCTATCTAACGTTAGTTTGTTGCTTCAATTTTTCGTCGTGCATATTGCACGTATTATATCTGTCAGCGAAGAGACAGATCTGGCACTTGCTTTGTTTTGTATATACATCGTTTTAAGAGCTGTCTATGCTTTTGTTTCGATAAATCCGTTGGAACAAAAAGATCTATAATATTTTTATATGAATATTTTTGCTAACGAACCTGAAAGAAGGTGTTTGAGTGAATAATTTGGAAAAAGTCAACGACCGTATATATGCGTTATGCACACCGTACAAGGATATTTTTACCACAGTATACTTTATAATAACCGACAAGGGCGTTCTTCTTTTTGACACAGCAAGCTATGACTATGACGTGGAAGACGCGATCATTCCTGCTCTTCGAAAATTGGGAGTAGGTCAGAACGATCTCAAATATATATTTATTTCTCACAATCATACCGATCACGCAGGAGGTCTTGGCAAGCTGCTGAGCGTATATCCGAATGCTTGTGTAGTTTCCGGAAATGAATCTCTCAGAAAAAAATTTGAAGCATACACCTTTTTATCTCCCATTGACGGTGAAATACTTCTTGATGCTCTTCGCGTGCTTTTCGTAACGGGGCACACAAAGGACAGCATGGCTTTGTACGACAACAAGACGAAAACGCTGATCAGCGGAGATTGTTTGCAGCTTTACGGCATATTTGGTTCGGGTTGTTGGGGAGCTAACATATCCTTTCCGACCGAATATGCAAGGGATATCAAAAAGATTCGTGAAATCGAGCCTGATGCAATTCTCACCGCTCACGATTATCACCCCTGCGGCAGAATGTATTTTGGAAGTTCCGAGATCTCATCAGCGCTTGACGCTTGCCTTGAGCCTTTTGCGCTTATCAAGCAGTTGATCGAAGAGTCACCGAACGCGAATGATGAGATCATATGCGAGAGGTATAACTCAGGGGGAATTCTTCCGACTCTTGGTGTTCACGTTATCAAAAAATTTCGGGAAGTGATTTCTGCTTTTTCTTGACATCATCTTTTCCGTGCTTTTTCAAAGCAGCCTCATACTTTTGTATGAGGCTGCTTTATTTTTCTGCTCGGTTGCTTAAAATTGCTATTCCCTTCTTCCCTATTTAGCGGACGGAAAGCATTTTTATATTGACAAATTACCTAAAGTATGATATAATGAAGTCAAGGAAAAGAGGAGGAACTTAAAATGAATGGCTTTGGCATAAACGTAATAGATTTCGGAGCAAAGGGCGACGGAATCACAGATGATACCGCGGCTATACAATCGGCTATAAACTACGCATCCGAAAGAGGAGGAGGCCGCATTCTCTTTCCGTACACTAAGGGCGGTTATCGCCTTGCTTCTCCCGGAATCGAGGAGTATAAAGGACGACAGGTACGCGCACAGCTTGTGATCCCTCCCGAAAATGACGCAAACATATTTCTCGTAGGCGAAATGCCTTGCAAGATGCTGTATTCTTACCAGGTACGTCCTCTCTCTTCGCTGAATAACAACTACACACCTACAACCTTCGGAAGCCAATCTATCAACAACACAAGACTGTTTTCGGATTGGGAGGCTCCCGAAATACACGATCCTACAGAACGTCCGTGGGCGATCATATCAGCGCCCGAGGGGGACAGCTGCAAGGGGCATTTCAGTCTATCGCAGTTTTCGATGGCAAACCTGGAATTCCGCGTTCGAATGAGCAGAGAGAAAATGTATCCCACGCAAAGTGCCGCAAATCTTCAGAATATTTCCCGCGTATGGATAAGCGACTGTCAATTTTGCCTCAATGAAAGCGTCGGAGACACTGTATGCGAAAAGGAATTACAGAAAAATCCCTGTCACACGGTAGGTCTTATGACGTCGGGAGATCAAAACGATAACAACGTTTTGAGAAACGTAAGCGTTCAAGGCTTTAAGTACGGATTCGTTCTGGGTGAGCACGTCCTTGCCGACTATCTTTATATTCACAACTGCGAAAACGGAATTGCCTTCCACGATTGCTCCCACCTCTCCGTGATCACGCACATTGTTGCACAGCACAATCGCCGTATCATTACCACAGCACAGGATATGCTGTTCGGACACGGAAAAGGCCCTTGCAACGTAATTATTCAGAGCTTGAATTTCGAATGCGGTACAGGGCTTAAGCCCGAAATATCTCAGCTTGAATATGGTGTATATGATCCCGACTCCCGTCTGCGCGGAAGCTTATGCTGGCATAAACCGTGGGGAAAGAAGGAATTCCCCGCAGTGTGCGGTGAAAGGTTTGAGATATCGAAATTTTAGGCAGGCATATTTTTCACATTGACAAAAGGTGATTTTTGAGTTTAGCGTTAGTCGCTGCACAAATAACAAGCCGCACTTAACAGCATACCGTTCCAAACATGTATGCTTCTTATCCGTCAAGCTTGACAAGTTACAATATTTATGGTATAATGGATACATCATATGAAGTTGAAAGGGGACCTAAATTATGCTTCTTATAAAAAACGGACGAGTAAAAACAATGACCGGGGCAGAATTCGAAAACGGATACGTTTTGATCGGCAATGACGGCAAGATCCTTTCTGTCGGAGAAACTTGCAATGAAACATCGGATATGACTGTCATAGATGCAAACGGACGTCTGATAACACCCGGATGCGTAGAGGCGCATTGTCACATCGGTGTACATAATTCAGCTATGCGCTGGGAGGGTGCTGACTACAACGAAAGATCCGATCCCTTGACACCGCATATGCGCGCTATCGACGGCATAAACCCTATTGACGAAACCTTTGCGCTTGCGATCAAGAACGGAGTTACGTCTGCGTGCACCGGCCCGGGAAGCGCTAACGTAGTCGGCGGAACCTTTGCCGCGATCAAGCTCGTAGGCAAGCGTGTTGATAAAATGATAATCAAAAGCCCTGCCGCAATGAAGTGTGCATTCGGAGAAAACCCCAAGGGAGCATACGGTCAAAACGGCAGCAAAGCTCCCGTCACACGTATGGCAACGGCAGCTATGATCCGAGATCTGCTTTTCAAATCAAGAAATTATCTTGCCGCCAAGGAGTCGGGAAAAGCGCCTGCATTTGATATAAAGCTTGAAGCAATGATCCCCGTTATTAAAAAGGAGATACCGCTCAAGGCTCACGCGCATCGCGCGGACGATATTTTCACCGCTATTCGTATAGCCAAAGAGTTTGACGTTGATCTCACCTTAGACCACTGCACAGACGGAGCGCTGATCGCGGATGAGCTTGCACAGGAGGGATATCCTGCATTTATCGGTCCTTCCTTTGGAAGCAAAAGCAAAATCGAGCTTAGTAATAAATCCTTTGCTACTCCCGGTATCCTTCACAAGGCCGGTGTACCTATCAGCATTATAACCGATGCTCCGGTAATACCGCTTGAGCATCTCCCGATGTGTGCGGGCTTTGCCGCCGCGGAAGGACTTCCGTATGAGGAGGCGTGGAAGGCGATCACCATCAATCCCGCCGAGCAGATCGGAATAGGAGACCGCGTAGGAAGTCTTGCACCGGGAAAGGACGGAGACGTTGTTATCTGGTGTGACGATCCGTTGACAGCAATAGGTGCACAGGCATTTGTCACAGTCGTTGACGGAAAAGTCGTTTACCGTGCCGAGGATGAAAAATAATATGTCGCAAAAAAGCCGATACGGATCTGTTTTCGTATCGGCTTTAATAATTTCCGTCTAACCTTAAAATCTGCTTCCATTCGACACAAAACGCAGCCAATATAAGAAAAGGGATTGACATTTTAAAGGGTTTATGTTATAATAGTCGCAGAAAGGAGGGAGAAACGTGTTTGACTTTGACCGGAAAGATATCGGTCCCAACACCGACGTAAAAGATAACGTCTTTGGCACTTCCCTTCCCGACCGTCGGGATACGGATGCTCCCGTTCGAATAACAAGGTCTGCGGCAAGTATTCCGATAGTAAAAGCTTTGGCGTTTATTTTACTCGTATCGCTTGTGTTATGGCTTTCATATACCCTATTCGTTCATCCGATAAACAAGCTGAATCTTCGGCTATGGCTTTCAAAAAATTGCACCGCAGAGATATACGTACAGTATATTTACGACAACTATTCTGTCACCGGAAAAGGAACTGTTAAAATAGATGAAAACCTCTTCACCGTCAAGATAGAAGATCCTTTTCCACAAGAGCTTACTTATTATAAGTTGATAGACGGTGAACTGTACAGCTACTCGAATGAATCTCGGGAATGGCAGAAGGAAGATACCGACAGCTTCGACGATTACGGCTTTCTGCCCGAGCTGTTCAAGAGAAAAAACTACGAACGTGTCAGGGGCAAGCAAGCTACGTGGAGAGTTAAAGCCGGGGTAGACGTGGGCAGGATGGAGGATTTGGAATTCCGCCACAGATCGGGAGATTTCACGTTCACGTGGTCTGAGGGAAAATTCAACTTCACCGTAACAGTTACAGACATAGGCAAGACTCACGTTGACGAGCCTTAAATACAGAGCGCGTCAAACAGTAGAGAAATATAAAAAGGATCGGCTTTTTTCGGAGTAAAAACTATCATTATATTATATTATATTATATTATATTGTATCTCCGCGAAGTGTTTATTCAGACTCAAAAAAAGCGGAGCTTTGATCTAATTACTTTATCTGTATATGAGGAGGGCATTATGACTTGGGGCTTTTTCAGTGCGGCTCATATTATTTCTCTTGCCATAGGAGTGGCAAGCATCGTAGGCTTACATTTTATTTTAAAGAAAAAAGGGGACAGAACAAAAACGCTCGTTCTCGGTATCCTCTCCTTTTCGGGAATTGCCGCAATAATTTACAACCTGCTGGCATGGGGATCACCGCTTGAGTACTTGCCTCTTCACTTGTGCTCGCTAAACGCCATGGTGCTTCCCATAGCAGTATTTACAAGAAACAAAACTCTGAACAATCTCTTGTTACTTTGGTCGGTCGGGGCTTTGTTTGCGCTGATAATGAATAATTCGGTTGCACAGACTCCGATCTTCGGCTGGGTATTCTTCTTCTATTATTTTCCCCACGTTCTGGAGCTCGGTATCCCGATACTTATGTTTACTCTCAAGCTGACTAAAAAGGACGTGAGGTGTATCACCTCAACCATGGTGATCACTCTCTCCTCCTATACGGTCATCCACTTTATCAATCTTCTCGTAAACGCTTATACGGCATCACACAACATTCTCGACTCCTCTTCAAACGTTATTAAGGTAAATTACATGTTCTCTATATATCCCGAGAACCCACTGCTTGACCTGTTTTACAGTATAATTCCGTGTCAGTACTGGTATATGTATCTTTCGTTTGCGGTGGTCATAGTATATCTTTCGGCAGTATACGCAGTTGATATAGTGAGACTTATACGCAGATCAAAAAGTCATAAATAAAAAACAATGGCGCTCAAACCTCCCGCGACAATATGCTGCGCGCAGTGTCAAAACGTACGTGAATAAATAAAGCTATCTATACTCAAGCTGAAAATGAATTTTACAGTCATATCTCTTGCATTGTGCCACTCGAAAAATATCCGCCCCGAGCTTTAGGCGGATATATTTTTTTCACTGCCGGGAGCATATGCTTTTTATCTGCGCTACAAGACGGAAGGACCTGTTTTTCGCAATTAAAACAGGAGAAAATTTTACATCTCTCGCCTGCCCTCGCAGTAAAATTACGACAGTTCTTTTCCTTTATATATTATATAGCAATATCTCTTGCAGTCTTTTTCATCGCTTACGTAATTCCTCTGCGTTCACACGGAATGCAGCCCGTAATACTAATGTACCTACACAAAATATAAGGCAAATATTATATTGCTTTACTGTTTTTAATACTTATTCTTGTGCGGAAGTGCAAAAAATTTGAATTTTGTTTGCAATTAATCGTCAAAGGGCTTGACAATCCGAGTTTTATGTGTTATAATTATTATATTCATATACTCATGTAATTTGTTTTACTTATATTGAATAGGATTTTACGCTTAAAATCATACTCAATAAATGAAAAAGAGATTTACGGGTAATGAAATAATAATCCAAATTCATTAATGGAGGACATTATGAACAAAACATTCAAATCCATGCTCATGATGGTTTTGTGTTTGGTTTTGGTTGCTACAATGGTTGTAGGTTGTAAGCCGAAGACACCCGAGGTTACACCCGCTACATTTAAGCAGGCTAAATACAATACCACCACACAGACTATGCCCAGCAACTGGAACGAGCTGACATACGCTGACAACAATGATACTCAGATCATGAGTTACATTGGTTCTTCGTTCTTTGACTATGACTACAAGTTCGAAGGCGATCAGAAGTACAACGCAGACGGTTCCATCAACAAGGATGCTATCGTTGCAGGTGCATACACAACCAACTACTCCGCAGCTACAAAGCTCGAAGACGTAACTTCCACAGTTGACGCTAAGTGGGGCTACACTGCTGAGCAGAAGGCAGAAGGCGGCTACGCTTGGAAGATCACTCTCCGCGACGACCTTAAGTGGGATGACGGCACAGCTATCAAGGCTGCTGACTTCGTTTACTCCATGCAGGCTCAGCTCGACCCCAAGTTCATGAACTTCCGCGCTAACACCTACTACGACACCCTGAGAATGAAGAACGCTAAGGAATACTTCTTCTCCGGCGCTCCCATCTACACTCCTATCGTTCCCCCTTACGGAGAAAAAGATACACCCGATTACTCCTTCAAGCTTGAAGGCGCTGAGGTTTATATGAACACCACCAGCACCGGCATGACCCTTGCAAGCTATACTCTTGACGAACTTATCAACGATTACGTTGGTACAGCAGAAGCTAAGGCTGCTCTTAAGGCTATCGCTGACGCAGCTAATGAATATGGCTACACATTGATCACTGAAGAGAACATCGCTACAGCTAAGGAGCTTCTCGGTTACGCTTTGAAGCCCTTCGGCATCGACTGGAGCACTCAGACTGATGCTGCTAAGGAAGAACTCTTCAAGGAAGCTCTCTTCTACGTCTCCGGTTACGGTGATGAAGTAAACTGGGATACAGTTGGTATCTACTCCATCGATTCCGAAAACGCTATCGTTGTTTGCCTTGACGTAGCTTATAAGCTCCTCAACGACGACGGTTCGCTCTCTTACATGGCAGCTTACTACATGTCCAGCCTTCCCCTCGTTCACAAGGCTAAGTATGAAGCAGCTAAGGTAGAGCCTGCTGAAGGCGCTACTCTCTGGACAAGCAAGTACAACTCCTCTCTCGAGACAACAGCTAGCTGGGGTCCCTACAAGCTCGTTGAATTCGAAGCTGGTAGCCATTACAGACTCGAAAAGAACGAGAACTGGTACGGTTACGGCATGGAGCAGTACAAGAACCAGTACAACATCACAGCTATCTACTGTGAAAAGCAGGAAGAGTTCTCCACAAGATGGATGGGCTTCCTTAACGGTACATACGACGATGCTGCTCTCGCTACAGAGAACGCAGCTGAGTACGTAGACTCCAAGTACGTTTACTACACATCCACAAGCACAGGTACATTTGGTATGCAGCTTTACAGCAACCTTGACGTTCTTAAGGCTAGCGAAAACAACAACGGTATCCTTGCTATCCAGGAATTCAGACATGCATTCAACCTCGCTCTTAACAGAAGCGACATCGTTGAAAAGATCTGGCCCGGTACAGCTATCCCCTGCTTCGGTCTCGTAAACGTTGCTTACTACTATGACATCGAAAACTCCGCAACACTTTCTGACGGCGGTCAGTATCGTAACACAAAGCAGGCTAAAGAGGGTATCCTCCGCGCTTACGGCTTTGAGCAGGCTGCAGACGGCAAGTGGTCTAACGGCACACTTACAGGTCTCTCCACAGATGATGCTTACGATGCACTCACAGGTTACAACCCCACTCTCGCAAAAGAGAAGATGAAGGCTGCTATCGCTGAGCTTACAGCAAACGCTGACAAGTACGGCTACGACGCTACAAAGAACATCACTCTCGTTTACGGTTCTTCTACAGATAACGATAAGCAGAGATTCAGAGCTACATACCTCCAGGACGTTCTCGACGAACTCACAAAGGGCACAGCTCTCGAAAACAAGATCGACGTTGTATTTGACGCATCTGCAGGTTCTAAGTGGGCTGAAGCATTCCGTTCCGGTCAGACTCAGATCGGTTTCGGTTACGGTTTCTCCGGTAACGCATTCAACCCCTTCGATATCATTGGCGCATTCGTTAACCCCGATGACTCCCTCAACTACCACATGTACTGGGATACATCAGCAATTGATATGACTCTCACAATGCCCGCAGGTGACTACGAAGGCGCTGGTGAGACTATCACAATGAGTGTTCAGAACTGGTACTTCTGCCTCAACGGTCTCGCAGAGTCCGAAGAGCAGGCTAAGAAGTACAACTGGGGCGCAGGCTTTGCTCCCGCAGAAGCAAGACTCATGATCCTCTCCGCTCTCGAAGAGATCACCATCAAGGAAAGCCGTTCCGTAATGCTCATCGCAGACTCCGGCGGATCCTTCCTCGGCGCTAAGTTCGCTTACTTCTCTGACGTAGAGAACGTATTTATGGGCTTCGGCGGTATCAGATATATGGAAGTTAAGTATACTGATGCTGAATGGACAGAATACGTTAAGGCCAACAACAACGACCTTACTAACGAGTACAAAAAGTCCGAGTAACTTTTAATTAACTAATAGTTTAAGTTATTTAACTAAAAGCAAACGGCGGTGAGCGAAAAACGCTCACCGCTGATTTGCGTATTTCCAATTTTTGCTACAGATATTAAGAGTAGCGATAACTATATTCAATATATAAAGGGGTTTCGAAAAGATACCCTGTTGTCCAATAAATGCAGAATACAAATCGGTTCGCTAACATTTATAACAGTAGAAATTTTAATTAGAAGATCATTTTAGAATAATTCTATTTATATAGAGCAGATATATGTATACGATACCGTGTGAAGCAAGCCCTTCGACACGGCCCGTAACATAAATAAGAAAACAACAAAAGCAGAGGAGAAAAACCTATGTATATGTTTAAGTATGTGACGAAGCGTCTCGGCTTGATGCTGTTCACATTCCTCATCATTTTTACGATGTGTTTTGTGCTTATCAAGCTTTTGCCTATCCCTATCAACGTTCTTCCGGGACAGGATCCCGCGATTATTATGGCAACTCTCGAGGGAAGAGGCTGGATCACCAACATTCAAGAGGGTGACAACGGTGTATATACCTATGACAGAGTACCGATAATGATCCAGCTCGGATCTTACATCAAGAAGATCGTTACTCGCGGTGACTTCGGTATTGCTACCACCTACGGTGAATACGTAAACCACCCCGTATGGGAAGTGTTTGTAAAAAAGCTCCCTCCCACGATTTTAATTAACATCTATTCTACCATACTCGGAGTACCGATAGGTCTCGGACTTGGTATTTTGGCTGCGCTCAAGAAGAATAAGTGGCAGGACCAGGTTATCAACATCTTCATAATCCTGTTGATATCTGTTCCATCTATCGTATTGGCACTTTTGCTCCAGTACACTATCTGTTTTAAGCTCGGATGGTTCCCAATAACTATGTCGACGAGTGACGCATATTTCACTTGGGACGTATTCCGCTCTATGCTTCCCGCAGTTTTTGCTCTCTCTCTCGGATCTATTGCAGGTTATGCGCGTTATACACGTGCGGAGCTCTCAGAGGTTCTTACCGGTGAGTTTATGCTTCTCGCAAGAACAAAGGGTCTTACAAAGAGACAGGCTATCTACCGTCACGCTATGCGTAACTCGATGGTAGTTATTTTCCCGTCGATCCTCAGTGAGTTCGTATCTGTTCTCTCCGGATCGCTCATTATTGAGAAGATGTTCGCTATCAATGGCGTTGGTGGACTCTACCTTAACTCTATTACCTTCCAGGACTATGATTTCTTCATGCTCCTTTCCGGCTTCTACACGTTGGTCAGCCTGACAGCGGGAATAGTAATAGACATAAGCTACGGCTTCATCGACCCGAGAATCAGAATGGGGGCTAAATAATTATGGAAATGAATAATATAAATAATATCCCCGCAGAAAAGTTTCAGTTTGTAAAAAGAAACGACTTGTATCACGACAGCAAGTTCGATACAAAGCCCGTAAGCTACTTCCAGGGTGCTTTCCGCCGCTTCAGCAAGAACAAGGGTGCGGTAGTTGGCGGTGTCGTAATTATGATCTTGATCCTTTTCGCTATAATCGCCCCCTTCTTCACTCCTTTCCAGCCCAAATACTACGATATGGTATACGCATACGTAACGCCTAAGGCACAGTTCTTTGTAGATAGCGGTATTGATTTCTGGGACGGCTATAAAACGAAGAAGACAAACTATCTCGGATACCTCAAGGACCTTGCGATCGCGCAGGAAACAGGCAGAGATATTATCAAGCGCGGTGAATACACTACAACCGATGACGGCTCTAACTACACGTACCGCTATGATACCTACGGCGGTGTCGGCTTCGGTAAATATAAAGTCATCTCTCCCGAGGAGTTCAACGATATTCAAAGATATCAGAACGAAACCGGAAAGCAGATCCTTTACCCGATAGTTAAGGTTTCTGACAGACCTTCTCACGTAAAGAACCAGCACGATGCTAACATCTACTACAAGATGGTAGATCCCAAGGCATCTACTGTCCGCCCGAAGCTTGACAGCAATGGCAATATCATCCCCAACTATTGGAAGTATGAAGCTGCTTCCCCGTCTAACGTCATTCCCGAGTACAATTCAATCAGAATTGAAGGTCAGGACGGTATCAACGAAAACGGCACGAAGTATTATTATGCTTACGGCAGATTGGTTGACGGTGGTATAGAGATCAGAGCAGAATACTACGAATATTATACCTATCAGCACACACAAGTCAAAAAGGACGGCATTGCAGAGCCCAGCTTCCTGTTTGGTACTACCGACACGGGTAAGGACATCTTTGCTTGTCTTGCTTACGGTGCAAGATTCTCATTTATTTTCGCAACTGTAGTTGCAGCAGTTAACTTCATTGTAGGTGTTATCTGGGGTTCTATCTCGGGCTACTTCGGTGGCAAGATCGACCTCTTTATGGAGAGATTCTGTGAGATCCTCGGTTCTGTACCGTCAATGATAATTATTACACTTCTCAAATATCACATGGGCTCCTCGAGCCAGGCTCTCGTTCTCTTTATCGCATTCTTTGCGACAGGATGGATCGGTATGGCGGGAAGGACCCGTATGCAGTTCTACCGTTTCAAGAACCAGGAATACGTTCTTGCAGCGAGAACTCTCGGAGCAAGTGACTCCAGAATCATGTTCAAGCATATTTTCCCGAACGGTCTCGGTACTATCGTAACCAGCGTTGCTCTGGTAATCCCCTCGATGATCTATTCGGAAACCAGCCTTTCTTACTTGGGTATCATTAACCTTGAGGCAGGAAACACGACCAGCGTAGGTACACTTATCTCTGCGGGACAAAAGTCCATCATAGCTAACGCAGGATTCGTTGCACTCTTCCCCTGTATGTTCCTTGTACTCTTAATGCTCAGCTTTAACTTGTTCGGCAACGGCTTGCGTGATGCATTCAACCCGTCGCTCAGAGGATCGGAGGACTAAGTATGAGTAAAGAAATCAAATTGTCAGTAAATAATCTTAAGGTCTCCTTCCGTACAGATGCAGGTAAGGTGCAGGCAGTACGTGATATTTCCTTTGACCTTTACAAGGGCGAGACCTTGGCCATAGTCGGAGAATCCGGCTCGGGTAAGTCGGTTACCTCTAAGGCTATTATGGGTATTTCCGCAGTAAACTCTATTCATGAGGGCGGTGAGATACTCTACGACGGACAGGACCTTGCCCGCATTCCCGAAGAAGAGATGCACAAGCTCCGCGGAGACAAGATCGCTATGATCTTCCAGGATCCTCTCTCTTCCCTTAACCCCATCATGCGTATCGGTAAGCAGATAACCGAAGCAATGCTCCTCAAGAATAAGGCTAACCGTAAGGAAGGCCGCGTGGCATTCAATAAGATGCTTGCAGAGCTCTCTGATATGATAAAGAAGGCTCTTGCGGAAAACAAAACTGCAAGAGTTTCCGCGGAAGAGGTCGACAAGTATATCAAGACGTTTGACGACTTCAACATTCAGGCAATAAAGCTCGATAACAGCTACACTGATTCACGCACAGCTGCAGAAGAAATGATCGCGATGATAGAGGATCTCCTCTTCCTCGTAGAAAAGAAGCAGAAGGTTGACGTTGTTGCAACACTTAGCCTTATCCGCAGAAGCCTCACATCTATCAAAGATAAATACTTTATCTCTAAATATGAAGACGAGCTCAAGGCTCATGCAGATGCACTTGAAAGAGTAAGGCGCATCGAGAAGGCCAAAGTAACCGTTATCGATTCGGTAAAGAAGGTCGTTGGAGCAAATGCATCCAAGAAGGAAGCATCCTCCGAGACTGTTGAGGTTCTTGAAGCTATAAAGAAGACTGCTACGGAAATGCTTGCACAGACACAGTACGATTTCTTCAGAATCGGTTACTACGTATACAAGCACCCCGAAACAGATCTCAGTAAAATGCCTGCAGAAGAGGCAAACGAGATGACATACAAGTTCCTCAACGAGGACTTTATGAACTCGTTCATCAATCTTGAAAAGATCGCAGTACAGTATTCGATCGACAAGACTCTCGAAAACAAGAAGGCGGCTATCACCGCTTTGCAGGAAGCTATCGACTTCTTCAATGCAAACAATTTCACAGCTCAGTCCTCAATGGCACTCTGCAAGAGTGTTGACAAGAGCGTTCGCTCCGCAATAGATCCTCTTGCAGTTATCAAGGACAACGTTGCGTACACGTTCGGAGGAGCTCTTGAAAGAGAAGTTGAAAAATACTTCTTCTACATCAAGAACAATCCGAAGGAAGAGGAGCGCTTCGCACGTCAGACCGCAAAGAGAGACGCACTGATCGCCAAGGGTAAGAAGGTAGACTGGAAGATCGTTCCTAAGTCTGTTATCGAACCCGAAGAACAGATCAAGACCATCGTATCGGTTCTCACACGCGTAATGAACAAATTCATTGCAGACGTTGAAAACGCGGACAGCGTTGACGTTGACAAGCGTTGTATTGAGATAATCGATTATCTCAAGGAAAAAGCTTCTCAGGTAGTTTACAAGCTCACAAAGCGTATAGCTAAGGAAAAGGCTATCAAGCTCATGGAAGAGGTTGGTATCCCCGAAGCGAGAATGCGTTTCAGACAGTATCCGTTCGAGTTCTCCGGTGGTATGCGTCAGCGTATAGTTATTGCTATCGCTCTCTCGGCTAACCCCGATATTCTCATCTGCGACGAGCCTACAACGGCGCTTGACGTTACTATCCAGGCACAGATCCTTGAGCTTATCAACCGTTTGAAGCGCGAGCACAACCTTTCCATCATCTTTATTACACACGACCTGGGCGTAGTTGCAAACATGGCGGACAGAATTGCCGTTATGTATGCAGGTAAGATAGTTGAGTACGGTACGGCAAACGAGGTATTCTATAATCCTCAGCACCCCTACACCTGGGCTCTTCTCTCCTCTATGCCTGACCTCGATACCAACGAAAAACTGGATGCTATCCCCGGTACTCCTCCGAATATGATATATCCTCCCGTTGGCGACGCTTTTGCAGAAAGAAACAAGTATGCAATGGAAATAGACTACGAAATGCAGCCTCCTATGTTTGAGGTTTCTCCCACACACTATGCTGCAACGTGGTTGCTCCACCCCAACGCTCCCAGCGTTGAAATTCCCAAGATCATTACCGAGCGTATCAAGCGCATGAAAGAACGAGGAGGTAACCATGGAGAATAATAACGAAGTATTGCTGAAAGTAGAAAACCTTTGTCAGTATTTCCGTTTGGGCCGTAAGGATCTCAAGGCTGTTGATAACGTAAGTTTTGAGATAAAGAAGGGCGAAGCCTTCGGTCTTGTTGGTGAGTCGGGATGCGGTAAGACAACTACCGGCCGTTCTATCATCAAGCTGTACAACATTACCTCCGGTAACGTATATTTCAAAGGTCAGAGAATAGGTGCCGGAACACGTTCTTACAAGGACGCTATCAAAAATGCACGCGATGATGCTACAAAAAAGATCAAGGCTCTTCGTGCTGAGAAAGCAACCGACGGATACAGAAAAGCCGAGATCCGAGAAGAGATCAAAAAGATCAACGAGGAGCTTAATGCTACAGTAACTCAGAATAAGATCCTTATTCACGACGCAAATCTTGATAGCAAGATAGTAGACCGCAATCATTCGGCTGCTTTGCTCGTAGCGCTTGAAGACGAATACAACAAGAAATTCAAGGATGCTCAGGGTGACGCAGAAAAGCTCGCAGAGCTCAAAAAGGAATATAAGAACAAATGCCGTGTTGCTAAGAAGAGCAAGCTTATCACACAGATCCAGATGATATTCCAGGATCCTATCGCATCTCTTGACCCGCGTATGACCGTACGCGAGATCATTGCAGAGGGTCTTGTCATCAACGGTATCACAGATAAGGATTATATCAACGAAAAGGTATATGAGATCCTTGAAATGGTTGGTCTTGTTCGCGAGCACGCAGACCGTTATCCGCACGAGTTCTCGGGCGGTCAGCGTCAGCGTATCGGTATTGCGAGAGCCGTCGTTATGCAGCCCGAAATGATTATCGCAGACGAGCCTATCTCTGCTCTTGACGTTTCTATTCAGGCACAGGTAATCAACCTTCTTAACGACCTCAGAGACCGTCTGGGACTCACGATCATGTTCATCGCTCACGACCTCTCAGTAGTTAAATACTTTTCCGACAGGATCGGTGTTATGTATTTCGGTAAGATGGTAGAGCTTGCAGATTCGGATGAACTTTTCAGAAATCCTCTGCACCCCTATACAAAGTCTCTTCTTTCCGCAATTCCCTTGCCCGACCCGATATATGAAAAGCAGCGCACGAGAATCCACTACAATCCTCTTGCGGAGCATGACTATTCTCAGGATCAGCCTTCCTTCCGCGAGATAACACCCGGTCACTTCGTGTACTGTAATGACGCAGAGGAAGAAAAGTACAGGCAGCTCTCAGCAAATGAAACGGAAGGTTAAAACGCAGTGAAACAGGAAAACAAATCATTATTAACAAAATATATCGTTTGTTTTTGCGTTGCCTCCCTTATCACGGTTGCGGTATTTTGGTCGAAAGGCTTCTTTACTGACAGTATCGCGGTAAACATTCAGATCTTATCCGACGGCTTCTTTGTTTCGGGAATCCTACTGACACTGTTTGCCGGAATGATGTTTATCAGCAGTGAGGGTGCTTTAATAGGAATCGGTTTTGTCCTGAGAAACGTGATACAAGCATTTATCCCCATGGGAAGAAAAAAACATGAGCTATATGCACAATATCGCGAACGCAAGCTCAGCGAGATCAAAAAATCCACAGATAACTGTATTCTGTTCACGGGATTATTCTTTCTTTTGATCGGAACTATCTTTACAATTATCTGGTATACAAATTTCTATAACGCACCAAATTAAAAATAACCCCTTGCATTTAACGTGCAAGGGGTATTTTGTTTTCTTTGGGTATGGCTTCTCACCCGACTTTGCTTGACAAACGGGTGCGCTTGTGCTATAATATTAGAGAAGGCGGTTACACCAGCTTCTCTGACGTAAACGATGAACTCTGCGATCACTAAGAAAGAAAAATTCTCGAAAGCGTTACTGCCGCGAAGTATATGATCGATTCAAAAAATACCGATGCTAAAGCATGCAATGGCGGAGACGTAACAACACTCTGACGCTATATCTATAATTTTATTACTTTGGAGGATACTATATGGAATCTAAATTTACAGGAAGCTTACTTGGAATGATTGGAATCAACATTCTGCAATGGTTCATAATTTTCTTTACACTCGGGATCGGAGCACCGTGGGCTATTTGCCTCAAGGAATCATGGTACGTAAAGCACACTGTTATCGACGGTCACAGACTTACGTTCGACGGAACAGGCACACAACTGTTCGGAAATTATATCAAGTGGTTTTTACTTACCGTCATTACTCTCGGCATCTACTCATTCTGGCTCAATATCAAAATGAAGCAGTGGGTAACAAAGCATACACACATGATCTGATCTAAAAGGAGGACATGTCTAATGAGCGATATTAAATATTCCCACGTTATAGTCGTTGGAATCGATGGCGGAGGATCTTTTATTAAGGATGCGGATACACCGCACTTTGACCGTATATTCAAAGACGGAGCCGTTACATACAGTGCACTGGCATCAAATCCCACTATCAGCGCAGAATGCTGGGGATCTATGCTTTTGGGAGTAGGTCCCGAGGTACACGGTCTTACGAACGCGATAGTAAGTTCAAAGGAGTACCCCTCAGACTCACAATTCCCTTCTCTTTTTCGCAGAATACGTACGGCAATGCCGGATGCGGAGCTTGGCTCCTTCTGTGATTGGAATCCGATCACGGCAGGAATAATTGAGCGAAACATAAAATTTGAGAGTGCCACGGGGAGAGACACCGAGCTTACACCCAAAATATGCGACTATATACAAAAAAGAAAGCCCACTTTTCTATTCATACAATTTGACAGTGTAGACGGTGCGGGGCATTCAAACGGGTACGGAACGCCCGCACACCTCAGACGGATCCATGAGGTAGATGAGCTTGTTTATGACGTTTATTGTGCAGCTGAGAAGGCGGAAATCCTTGGCGATACATTATTTATTCTGATATCAGATCATGGAGGAACAGATCCCGGCACAGGCAAGGGCAGTCACGGAGGATGGAGCGACGGCGAAAAATATGTCACGCTTGCTCTTTGCGGAAAAACAGTTCGCTCAGGAGAGATATCGGACGCTAACGTACGCGATCTTTCTGCGATAGTTCTTTATGCTCTCGGAATTGAGGTTCCAAGCTTTGATGAATCGGGCTGGACGTCTCAGATCCCTGAAGGAATTTTTGAAAGGTGCGATCTTCCGAGGTACAAGGATATTTCTCATCTTACCGGCGCTACTCCGCGGATTTCAAATCTTCCTCACACGTCAGAGCTTCTGTAATTCAGTACTAAAAGCAAACGTACGCTACACATATAAAAAAGAACACCGAAGACTGAGGCTCTCTCCGTCTTCGGTGTTTTCTTATAACCCTTAATTCTACGTATTATTACGGTTTCCAGTACTCGGCTATTGCCTGCTTTGCAAGCTCAACGTATCGGCGTCCGCGTTCATAGTCGCCAAATATCGTTCCCACCTCACGCTGTGCGACCTCGAAGAGGCATCCGCTTGCCGCCTCGGCAACTCCGCGGAAATATTTGAGTATCGCTTCTTCATCAAGAGGGCCTCGGTTTGTAACGTACTCTGCGCGGGGTTTACTATAGTAGACCACACGGGATGAGCGCAGATATTCTCCTATGAGCGGTTCGTTGTTGAAAGGAGAAACAGAGAGCTTTCTGAGGTTATCCCACTTTGAAAGGTAATCTTCCCAGATAGCATCTACACGTTCGCAGCATCCATATGAGAGGAGGCCGTATCTCTTCACAAGGCGGTCTTGATACGGGTAAACGAATTCACCGTACGTCTGCGGAGAAACTGCAGTAGTCTCCTGTGACTCGAGGAAGCCCCAAAGCTGCTTTGTAGACGTGATCTTTCCTTCAGCGGGAAGCTCATCGGTAAAAGCAAACGACTCCTGCGCGACTGCCGAAAAACCGTTTGTAGGAAGGAGCAGTCGGTTTTCTTCGAGATAATCATAGTACTTTTCATAAACTGTGGTTGCCATATCCATTATCTTATGCAGCGTCTCTGGCGAGTCGTACATAGACATATAGTAATTTTCCATATTGATTATTTTAACGAGGGGATTGGTTATGGCACCGGTCAACGATTTCTGTACAATAACCGACGGAAGGATATCTCCGAACACCTCATCGGCATATGCACACCATTCCTCGGTTCCCTTCATATCCACCAAGAACGAGCCGCCGCAAAACAGCTCAAAGTCGGCTTCAATATCATCTGTAAGCGGCTCTATATGATATCCTATAGAGTCCTTTGACCTGATTATATTCGGCTTTGCACCAAACGGAGACACAGATGCAAAGACACCTACTTCAAAGCGGTCGGATATAGGTGTGTCATCATCAAATAATTCACGTCCAACCATAGAAGAAAGCAGCTGCCATTCAAGCTTGCGGGCGTCCTTTCCCTCACAGCGGAGGCGGTCCCCAACGACCTCGCCCGTGAAATTTGAAAAGAGCAAACGTACGGTAGGTGTATCTCTTACGCCCTTTGCCTGCTTGTCCCACATAGCGAGTATCTCATCATTTCTTCTGCAATGAGCCAATTTAAGCTTACGCTCTGCAAGCTCTCGCAAAATTTCCCGATCCTTTAAAGATATTTTTTCCATTTGACTTCTCCTTACGTAGATACTATTTATATTATACAGTAAAGTTCTGAAAAAATCAATAGGGTTTTCTTGCTTTTTTATCGCATGCTCCGTGAAAGTACACCATATAAGTACACCATATGTTTTAAATAGCATTTTATTTTAATAAAACGCTTACGGCTTGACAAAATGCACGCATTATGCTATAATTATTTTACAAAAGCGAGAGGCACGAAAATGATATACACTTTACCCAAGGTAACAAAAAAGCTATTATTCAAGACCAAGATCACAAATCGTGTATTCCGAAATAACAGGAGGTTCTTATGAAAAAGAAGTACAAAATCACGACTATAGCAGCTGTTTTGGTTTCTTTCATTTTAACCGTTTCACTTCTTGCGGTTCTTTATTACAAGCAACTTCATCCATATCCTTACATAGCGCAATTTGAAGGCGAGTATTTAATATGCAACGGTGTACAATATTCTTTTATCGGCAACATAGAATTTCACGGTGACACCGAAAAGCCTGAATTTGAAACGCTTGGGGCATTAAAGCACTCTGACTTTTGGGTCAACTGGCAAATAAGCACTCCTGTTTTAAGCGTAAAGGGCAATCAAGGTAACTTTCTTATTATACCGGGCATACATTCTCCGTACGCTATATATTCCACAGACCCCACTCAGAAAGCAGAAGATTTTAAGGACTTTCTGAGCGGGCAACAGTAATATCTCTGTGAGGAGGGGTATAGGGTTTCTCCTTCCACAGAGCTAACATCAGACTTTTATCAAACAAGCCCGCCCCGTCGGGTCGCCGAAGGCGACCCTCGCGCAACCGCAAGCGGTTGCGCTTGCCCCGAACGCGAAGCGTCCGGGGCGGCGGGGCGGGCCCCCGTTTTTGCTGACTTTGGAGAGAGAGACTGCTTCACCGTTACACCTCACAGTCTGATAATGCCGCTGTGCGGGAAGCTTAAACGTGTGTTACTTCGATTCTTGACAAACAGGGGCTTTTGTGATATAATATACGCAAACGTATAAGGAGCAAACAAACATGGAAAAATCAAAAATGAAAGCCGCAATATTTGATATGGACGGAACTCTCGTTGATTCTCTCGGATTCTGGGGCATAATATGGAGCGATATAGGACACGACCACCTTGGGATAGAAAATTTTGTCCCGGATGAACAGCTTGATAAACAAGTAAGGACAATGATATTTACAGATGCTATGCTTCTTGTCAGAGACACGTATAAAATAAATTGCACCGATGAGGAATTCACCTCATATGCTACAAGAAAGCTTGGAGACTTTTACAGAGAAACGGTCACCGTAAAAGACGGCTGCGTGGAATTTCTCGATTATCTGAAAAGCTCCGGTATAAAAATGTGCCTCGCCTCCGCGACAGATATGAAATACGTAAACATTGCTCTTGATTGCCTTGACCTGCGTAAATATTTTGACGCGGTAATGTCTTGCTCTGAAATAGGCATCGGAAAAGATAAACCGGATATATACCTTAAGGCTCTCAGCTCTCTCGGAACTCTCCCCGAAGAAACTTATATATTTGAAGACTCCTTCATAGCGCTTGAAACGGCAAAAAAAATAGGCCTTTATACCGTCGGAGTATATGATAAATACAGCTTCGATCAGGAAAGGCTCAAGCGTTCTTCAAAGATATACCTCGGAAGCGATACCGATATGAGAGCTCTTATAGAAAAATTATAAAAAAGCTTCGGCAGAAAGGCGCCGTAAAAAGCGTCCTTCTGCCGATTTTTTTGTTTTATTTCGCCTTATATAATTTAAGCCACCTGCCACTGAAGTGTCTGTATACAAAGAGTATAGCTCTAAAAAGCCAGTCTACCGTCATTGCCACCCACACTCCCATAGCTCCCATTCCAAGGCCCGCAAAGGTGTGTCCAAATACCGTAACACTCTCAAGCGAGAAAACGTAGCTGAGAGCAACTCTGAAGGCCCACATTGAAAACATCGAAACGATGAGCGGAAACCTCACGTCGCTTGCAGCCCTGAATGAGGCAGGCAAAGTAAAAGCAACCGGCCATATAGCGGCAGCGCATATCGCGTGATAGATAATAAGCTCGTTTGCAAGCTCTCCCGCCTCGGCAGAAAGATCGTACATGCCTATAACAGCAGATGAAAGAATAAAAGTTCCTATAACGATCGCCCAAAGACAAACGTACGTTGAAAAGGTCAGCACACGGGTATATTTCTTCGCCTGCTCCTTTTCTCCCGCACCTATACACCTCCCGACTACCGTTATCATAGTGTTTGAGAAAGCCGTTCCCGGCATATACTGAAAGTTTGCAAGTGTGTTTGCCACCGCGTTCGCCGCAATAGCATACGTAGGCATAGAGGATATAAGACTCTGAGTCAAAAGCTTCCCGAACTGAAACATACTGTTTTCTATTCCGTTCGGTATTCCTATTTGAAGTATCTTTCTTATAACTCTTATATCGGGACGGTATGAAAGAATGTCATCAATATATATGACGTTCTTTCTGTTTCGGATCAGAATGAGAAGAACCGCGGAGCCTGCAATACGTGCGACAAGAGTTGCAATAGCCGCACCGACCGCACCCATTCCAAAGCCAATAATAAGCAATGCGTTACCTGCAACGTTTATAAGATTCATCCCCACAGAAACGTACATGGATACCACAGAATTGCCCATTACGCGGAATATCGCTGCAACACCACCTTCTATAGCAAGAAAGGGAAAGGAGATCGCAACGAAGAAAAAATAGCCCTGTGCGCTTTCCATTACGTCTTCCTTGGCATCTCCGAAAAGGACTGTAAGCAACGGTCCTCTGAATAAAAGGACTGCGGTAGTGATAATAAGCGCAATACCCGTAGAAACGTAAAGAAGCTGCTTGGAGGCAGAACGCGCAGCCGCGAGATCTTTTTTGCCGAGAAACTGGGACACGACCACAGAGCCGCCGGTAACGAGAGAAGTAAAGGAAACTACTAAAAGCACATCAAGAGTATTAACCAGTGAAACGCCGGCCACAGCTGCCTCACCTGCGTAGGATACCATCACAGAATCAACCATGCCTATAGTGACGGCAAGCACCTGCTGTATTATCAGTGGAAGAACTATATTCAGAAGATCTCGCCTTGAAAAAAGCATCTTGTTGTCCATCATATTCTCTACCTCCGCCAAAGTACTATAATTATAACATACCGAGAGCTCTTTTTCTCGCCAAATATCGTTAAGATACGACATTTGCCGTCATATTCTCCCGCCTATATACCGAAGCGTCCGCATCTTAAATATTTTTTATCCAAAACGTTCTTGATTTATTAACATTGAAAATGTATAATATTATTGTATTATTATATGGCTATATATGAAGGGCGGTGACGTATTGATACTTACGGTAGATATAGGCAACACAACTATAAGCCTCGGTGGCTTTGATTCCGACAAGCTTTGCTTCTTCTCAAAAATATCGACCGATTGCAAAAAAACAGAGGACGAATACGCCGTAAGCATACTCGATTCACTCAGACTCCACAGTATAGACAAATGCAGTGTTGAGGGGGTAATAGTGGCTTCGGTTGTCCCTCCGCTCAATGCAGTAATAAAAAATGCGGTAAAATTCCTTTTCGGCAAAGAAGCCGTCTTTGTCGGGCCCGGAATCAAAACAGGAATAAGTATCAAATGTGACTCGCCCGCGTCGGTAGGAGCGGATCTTATTTCGGCTTCTGTTGCCGTCCATTCTATTTACGGCGGTCCTTCCTTAATAATAGACATCGGAACCGCTACAAAAATGACCGTCATAGATAAAAACGGAACGTTTATCGGTACGTCTATAATCCCCGGAGTAGCGATGGGACTCGACTCTCTTGCCGAGCATACGGCTCAGCTTCCGAAAATCAGCCTTGAGCTTCCGAAAAGCGTAATAGCCAAAAATACCGCCGACTGTATGCGCTCGGGTGTGATATTCGGAAATGCATGCATGATAGACGGAATGATAGACAGAATAAACAATGAGGCAGGAGAAATGCTGAAGCTCTACGCTACGGGCGGTCTCGCTCATATGATAATTCCCCTCTGCGATCACAAAATACAGATCGATGAGCATCTTGTACTCAAGGGTCTTAATATCCTTTACAGAAAAAACAAAATATAATTTTTTCATTTCTCTGTATATTACTGCTCTGCAGTTAATATAAAAATTATGCGTTGTACCGCCTCGGCGGACGACAGCAAGGAGGTCTTCTATGAAAAGAACAACAAAAAAGAGAATGGCAACCGAAAAAATGGTACTCGGAGCTATGATGACTGCGCTTGTTATCCTGTTTCAGTACATCGGAACGTATACGACCTTTTTCGGACCGTTTTCAACCGCGGTAGGTCTTATCCCTATCGTCATCGGTGCGGCAATGTGCGGTGTAGGCGTCGGAGCATGGCTCGGTCTCGTATTCGGAGCCGTAGTCATCTTTACGGGCGGAGCAAATCTGTTCTTTGCCTTTAACGTTCCCGGAACCATCATCACCGTAATGCTCAAGGGAGCTGCTTGCGGAGCTGCGGCAGGACTCGTCAATAAGCTTCTCACAAAATTCAACAAATACGTCGCCGCCCTCGGCTCGGCAATAGTTTGCCCGGTTACAAATACGGCAATATTTTTGATAGGCTGCGCAATTTTCTTCTTACCCCATGCGGATGCAATTGCGGATGTACTTAAAATGGACGTCACGGGAATGCAACTGTTCTTTGCGCTTGCGATGGCAAACTTCGCATGCGAGCTCGGTATGAATATAGTTCTGTCACCTATCGTTGTACGAATACTCAACATAAGAAAAAAATAAACCCGCATGTCGGCTCTCCAAGCATTCTTCTGTTCGGAGAGCCGCCTTTTTACTCTATAATACCGACACCCGATCGGTAAAATAAATATTGACAAACGGAAGATACTGTGATATAATAAATGTACAAGCATTTCAGCATAATAATAACCTGATCATAAAATACAAGGAGATATATCTATGAGCTTTCTTAAAGGTAAAACAGCAATAATCACAGGCGCGGGATACGCGGTCCTTTCCGACGGAAGGTGTGGGTCTATAGGCTACGGTATCGCCACCGCCTATGCAAAGGAAGGGGCTAACCTCGTTATTACAGGCAGAAACGTTCCTAAACTCGAAAAGGCTAAAGAGGAGCTTGAAAAGCTCTACGGAATAAAGGTCCTCGCACTCGCAGCGGATATTTCGGCAGGCTCGGACAACGAGACTACCGCAAAGAAGGTTGTCGAAGCGGCTGTCGCCGAGTTCGGCAGAATAGACGTCCTTATAAATAACGCGCAGGCGTCCGCCTCCGGTGTAACGATACAGGATCATACAACCGAGCAGTTTGACCTCGCTATGTATTCCGGACTTTATGCCGCTTTCTACTATATGAAGGCGTGTTATCCCTATCTTAAGGAAACACAGGGCAGCATAATAAATTTCGCATCGGGAGCGGGACTTTTCGGAAACTACGGTCAGTGCGCATATGCGGCTGCAAAGGAAGGTATCAGAGGACTTTCCCGTGTTGCGGCAACAGAATGGGCAAAGGACGGTATCAACACAAACGTTGTGTGCCCTCTCGCATGGACGGCTCAGCTTGAGAAATTCGAGCAGGCATATCCCGAAGCATTCAAGGCTAACGTAAAAATGCCTCCTGCCGGGCACTTTGGTGATCCCGAGACAGAGATAGGCCGCGTCTGCGTTCAGCTCGCAAATCCCGATTTTAAGTACATGAACGGTGAAACGCTCACACTTGAGGGTGGAATGGGTCTTCGTCCTTAAACTCAGAAGAGCGACTATAAAGTAAGATAAAGCGCAAATATTTCTTAAAAACAAAAATCTGTCGGAGCTACCGACAGATTTTTTTATAAATTCAGGTATCCACCTTGGTAGAAAACAGCTTTTTCAGCGGTAAAGTGCTTCCGAGCTTCTTTGTGCTGTAATAGAACATAGGAACAAGGAACAAATCTGCCGCTATCCAGGCAAACGGTTCTGCAAGGAATGCCGCGGGATACCCGATAATATGCACGACCCCGAAGACCATAGCACATCTTGCGATGAGTTCAAGAGTTCCGGCTATCATGGTAGAGGCTGAACGGCCTATCGACTGAAGTGCGTTTCTGTATATATATACTGCGCCAAGCGTCGGGAAGAATATATTAAGATAAAGCATAAACTCCCTTGAATATGCCATCATAGCATCAAAGTAGAGTATCGCGTCACCGCTGTTCTTGTCTATGAACATATTCATAAGAGGATCGAATGCAACTACCGATATAAGCGCACCGAGTATCCAGGAAACGACACAATAGCACATCCCGATAAATACACCCTGCTTTATTCTATCATGCTTTTTCGCACCGAAATTCTGACCGCAGTAGGTAGCCATAGCGACACCGAGAGCAGTGTAAGAGCAGGCGAGAAGATTTTCTATCTTCGACGTGGCGGCGTACGCCGTTACGATTCCCGGGTTTTCAGCATTGAGATCGTTAAGGGCAAACTGTCTGAAAATACATCCCACCGCAGTTATTGCGTACTGTATAGCCATAGGAAGACCTACCCCTATCAGCCTGAGCGTCATAACTCGTCCGATCCTCCAGTCCTTCTTTTTCGGGCAGAGCTCGGGGTATTTTATAAAAAGGTAGATAAGACAAAGTACTCCCGCGGCAAATTGGCTTATGATCGTAGCAAGTCCCGCACCGATCTTCTCCATGTCAAACACAACTATGAAAAGAAGGTCAAGAGCTATATTCAGCAAAGCGGTAATAACGAGAACGACCAGAGGCGCCTTACTGTTTCCGAGAGCGCGCAAAATACCCGCGCCTATGTTGTAAAGCACTGTCGCCCCTATTCCGTAGAATACCACGTACAGATACCAGTACGCATATTCGTAATACTGCTCGGGTGTCCGCATAAGCCTCAGAATAGGTCCTGCGAACGGAACCGAAAACGCAGTAAGCAAAACAGCGATAATAACGCACAGAACAAGAGAATTTGCGATACTCCTCCTTACGCCCTCGATATTCCCTGCCCCGTAAAAATTACTCACCACAACAGAAAATCCGGCAGTAAGACCAAGCGCAATGCCGAGAATAAGAAAGGTAATAGAGCCCGTAGAGCCTACCCCCGACATCGCATCCGAAGAAACCGTACGCCCGACTATAACAGTGTCGCACATATTGTATAGCTGCTGACACATATTCGCAACGAAAACAGGGAAAGAAAAAAGTAAAATCTGCTTAAAGGGATTGCCCCTCGTCATATCTCCGCTCATAATGCACCTCGTGTGAAAATACTACGTAATATTGTATCACAAAACCCCCGAAAAGTCAATACGGCATAAAATTTTTGTTAGCTTAATAAGTACAAAAAAGCACGCGGTAACCATTTGGCGTTTTTCTGCTTTTTTATTATTCACTGTTTTAATTTTTCGTTTTATCGCCGGTTTCGCCTTTGTATTACGGCGTTGCAAGCAACGATAGCACAGGGCAAAGCCCATACCCCTAAGGTTGAGCGCGTCTTAAGGCTACCTCCGGGAGGGAGCTCCCGACGAAGTCGGGTGAGGGAGAGCGCGTTACAATGAGGTTAGCACAAACCCAAAGTTACGCAGGCTCCTTCCACCACTTCGTGGTCCCCCTCCCTCTCGGAGGGAGGCTTTCTGTTAGTCCCAATGTAACACAAATCGGCAGAGAAAACAAGTTCTCTGTCAAAATTCGCGTATCACGGACCGTCGAGGACGCCGGTCCCTACAATTTGTAAACATCCTTATGAGAACGCTCCTAAAGGCCGGTTCTCATAAGGAAGTTAAAAGCCATCGTGAAATTATTATCGCGATGGCTTTTATTTGTTATAAACTTTTAATCATGTTATCTATGACGCTATATACCTGTTCTTTGCTTTCTAGTAAGTAAATTATATCGTCATCCGGTTCATCCAAATCAAAAGAAATACTAAATTCATTTGGGTAAATTTGCAAATCCATATAATATTCTTTATATCGTCCTTGTATTCCGATACATTTTATATCGTCATGCCAATCTATATGTATGTCTGCTTTCTTTATCTCTATAGATAAAAGATCTTCTTTCAATGATCCGTCCAAATAATCAGAAAGAAGAATATCAAATGCGCATTTGTTATCGTTCGCCTTCTGCTCTAAATATTTCTGTATTTTCTTTTTCTTTGTTGTAAACATTATTTCGCTCCTTTATCGCCGGTTTCGCATTTGTATTACAAATGCACCGACAAAGCCCATATCCCTATAATACTGATTATATTATAGCACAAATCGGCAGAGAAAACAAGTTCCCCGCCGATTTTTTTTCGCAAATTCTCCGATTGGAATAACTGCGAATGCCGTGTGCCTTTTTTAATTACTCTGTAAGCCCATCTACGCGAGGGTCTCCGTCAACGACCATCTGATCGAACTGTGCTCTTGTAATCAGGACTTCTCTGTGCTTATTTCCTCTCGGGGGAGAAACGAAGCGGAGCTTTTCCATTCTGTCGATTATACGCGCCGCGCGGCCGTATCCGACGTTTATATTTCTCTGGAGCATACTTGTAGCTACGCTTCCGTTATCGACTGCGATCTCGAGTGCCTTTCTGAAGAGGGGGTCCGAATCTCCGATGAGGGCATCGGCAGCTGCCGCTGCTTCCTTACTTCCCTTCTTCTGACCGCACATTGCCGCGGCTTCCTCGATACTGCTGATGACTCCGTCGTCATACTTGACGGCAGAGGAGTTTGCCTTGATGAAGTTTGTTATATTTATAACCTCATCCTCACTGATAAATGCACCCTGAACACGGATAGGCTTCATCGCGCCTACGGGATTAAAGAGCATATCGCCCTTACCTATAAGCTTTTCCGCACCGGCTGTATCGAGTATAGTTCTCGAGTCGATCTGCGACGCAACCGTGAAGGCTATACGTGACGGGATATTTGATTTGATAAGACCTGTAATAACGTCAACACTCGGTCTCTGTGTACCGATGATGAGGTGGATACCGGCTGCTCTTGCTTTCTGTGCAAGGCGGCATATTGAGGTTTCGACGTCATCTGCGGCTGTCATCATAAGGTCTGCAAGCTCGTCGATAATTATAACTATATGCGGCATAAATTCCTTTTCGGGGTCGCCTGCGGTTATTGCGTTATACGACTTTATATCACGCATATTTACAGATTCAATAAGCTCGAAGCGGCGCTCCATCTCATTTACCGCCCACTGGAGAGTACCCGCGCTCTTCTTCGGGTCTGTAACTACCGGAACAAGGAGGTGGGGGATACCGTTATATACACCGAATTCAACCTTCTTCGGGTCGATGAGCATAAGCTTTACCTCATCGGGGCGAGCCTTATAGAGGAGGCTTATTATAATAGTATTGATACACACCGACTTACCCATACCGGTAGCACCGGCGATAAGGAGGTGGGGCATTTTTGATATATCAAAGAACACGGGCGAGCCTGCAACGTCCTTGCCGAGGCAGGTCCAGAGGCGGCTCTCCGCCTTTTTGAAGGTATCCGAATCGATAAGCTGTCTCGCATATACGTTAGAGCGCACTCTGTTCGGGACCTCTATTCCGACAAGGCTCTTATTCGGGATAGGAGCTTCCATACGGATACCGGAGGTTGCGAGGGCAAGGCCTATATCGTCTACGAGATTTGCTATAGTTCTTATACGTGTTCCCGAATCGGGAAGAAGCTCGTATCTGGTTATCGTAGGACCTCTTGAATAGGATATTTCCTTTATTCCGACCTTAAAGTTATCAAAGGTCTTCATAAGTATATCCGCATTGGAGCGGAGCTCTGCTTCGGCATCGGCTTCCGCTGTCTCTGATTCTACTTTGAGAAGGTTGTGAGGCGGGAAGGTATATTCTATAAGCTCGTTACCTCTTGCGTCGAGCTTTGACATACGCTCCTGACGTTCCTCACGGCTTTCCTCTTCTTCCTCCGCATCACCGAGGCACACGCCGTCTGCGGTGCATTCGTCACTTTCTATCTTTTTGAGGGCTACCTTTCTGACCTCAAGCTTTTCTTCGGGCTTCGAATCTTCTTTATCTACAGGATCGATAAAGAGCATATCGAGGGATTCCTCATCATCAGACGAGCTGATGCTGTTATCGTCTCCCGAGAGGCGCTTCTCTATTTTTGCAAAGAAGCCCTTCTTTTCTCCGTCCTCTTCATCTGTTTTGGCATTTTCCGCGCCTTCCTGCTCGAGCTTTCTTCTCGCTTCTTTGTGCGCTTCCCAGGTCTTTCTGGTCTCCTCGCGGCTGAATCCGGTATCAAACCCGGAGTCATCCTCAAGATCGCTTATCACCTGCTGCTCTGCAAGCATAGCCTCTTTTGCTCTCTTTGCTTCTTCCTTCTCTCTCTTTTCTTCTTCCTTTTCTCTTCTCTTTTCTTCTCTTTCGCGTCTTCTCTCTTCTTCTTCCTTAAGACGCTTTTCTATTTCCTCGCGTTCACGCTCCTGCTTTTCCGCTTTCTTGGCTTCGTTCTCCTCCGCTTCGAGCACGGCACGCTCCTTGCGTTCATTTGCACGCGCTTTTACGAATCTGACGTAAGCGCATATTTTTCCCCACACCTCTACGGGTGAGAGTCCGCTGAGGAATATCAAAAACACTACGAGCAGTGCGAGTCCGACGACTACACTTCCGATAACGTTGAGGAGAAGATACGAGCATTCACCGAAGAAGCCTCCGATGATACCGCCTCCTCTGAGTGCCTTTCCCTCAAGGTAAAGTGTACCGAGCTTAAACACTCCGTAGGGCTGACCGTTTGAGTTTATTTTAAAGACGTGGATAAGTGCGGAAAGGTCGACAAGCGTAACAAACGTAACAACGACCTTTGACGAGAGGTTTCCGTTAATAAGAAATGTCCTCCATCTTATTCCGAGATACGTGAACAGGAACGGAATGGCGTATGCCGTAACTCCGAAGAGACCGCACATAAGGTTACGCATTGCGCTTCCCACTACTCCGAGTGCGCCCTTACTGTCGAACATATCCTCTGTAACGAGGCAGAGGAGCAAAAACAGCGAGAACACTATCAGAAAGTACGGGGTAAGCTGCAGCATTACCTTTTCCCTGTCGCTCTTTGAAGAGCCGTTACCTGCCTTTGGTTTATTTGCACCCTTGGGTGCCGGAAGACTTTCGTTACCGCTTCCGCTGAGTCTGTATTTCTTATTATCCTTCATTCGTTCCTCCGAGTATACTTTATATAATATCAACTATATATTATTATACCATTCTTTTTTTGAAAAATCAATAGTCAAATCACATATTTTTTTCTTATGTATAAGATGATAAATAAAATTTTCAGAGAATTTACAAATTATTGACGGAAACTCTTTACAATATTCTGAAAGTGTGATATAATATATATACGCTTTCACGGGTGTCGGATAAAAACCGATTTTCGGGCTTCACCTGCCGATATCTGTGGCTGCGAATAAATTTTATGAGGTGAAAAATTATGCTTACAAAAGAAGTAAAGCAGGAAATCATCAGCAAGTACGCTATTAAGGAAGGCGACACAGGCTCGCCCGAGGTGCAGATCGCGATTCTCACATACAGAATCAACACTCTCAACGAGCATCTCAAGGCTAACCACAACGACCACCACAGCAGAAGAGGTCTTCTTAAGATGGTTGGTCACAGACGTAACCTCCTTAACTACCTGATGAAGACAGACATCGAGCGCTACAGAGAGATCATCAAGAAGCTCGAGATCCGTAAGTAATCCTTACGGGAGGACACCATGCGTCCGCTTCGGCGGATGCGTGGTATCATTTTGCTATTTAATTTGTAAATGATGCTGTCTTTATATGTTTAGCAGTTAAATGCACACAAGATGCATCGGCGTTTTGTGTCCGTTTAAGTGCTAACCTTTGAAGATGGCGTTAAAATAAAATATTATATCTTCGGAGGAACTATTATGTTCGAAAATTACAAAAAGTTCAATTACACACTTGCCGGCAGACCTCTCGTTATCGAGAGTGGCAAGCTCGCAGGTCTCGCAAACGGTTCTGTTCTCGTAAGATACGGTGAAACAGCTATCCTCGCTTGCGCTACCGCATCCGTTCGTCCCCGTGACGGAATCGATTTTCTTCCCCTTTCTGTTGATTTTGAGGAGAGAATGTACGCTGCAGGAAAGATCCCCGGCGGCTACCTCAAGAGAGAAGGAAAGCCCTCTGAGAAGGCTATTCTCACTTCCCGTGTTATCGACAGACCTATCCGTCCCCTTTTCCCCAAGGATCTCCGCAATGACGTTGCTATAAGCCTTACAGTTCTCTCGGTAGACAACGACTGTTCTCCCGAGATCACAGCCATGATCGGTGCTTCGGTAGCTCTTTCCATCTCCGATATTCCGTGGAACGGTCCTATAGGCGGCGTTTTTGTAGGTCTTGTTGACGGCAAGATCGTTATCAACCCCACAGAGGCAGAGAGAAAGGTAAGCGATCTTGAGCTTACTGTTGCCGCAAGTGAAAAGAAGGTCGTTATGATCGAAGCAGGGGCTAAGGAAGTAGACGACGACACTATGTTCGAGGCTATTATGAAGGCGCACGACGAGATCAAGGATCTTATCGTTTTCATCAACGGCATCGTTGACGAGATCGGCAAGCCCAAGTTTGAGTACCCCTCATGCGAGCTCGACCACGAAATGTTTGACAAGATCTTTGCTTTCTGCGAAAAGGATCTTATGTTCGCTCTTGACACAGATGACAAGACGGTCAGAGACGCAAGAGTTGCTCCCATTTATGACGCTATAATCGAAAAGTTCAGCGAAGAATATCCCGAGCTTCCCACAATAATGGAAGAGCTTCTCTACAAGATGCAGAAGAAGATCGTCCGCCGTTGGCTTCTTGAAGACAAGAAGAGAGTTGACGGAAGAAGACTCGACCAGATCAGACCTCTCGCCGCTGAGGCAGGTCTCTTCAAGAATGTACACGGAAGCGGCCTCTTCACAAGAGGTCAGACACAGGTTCTTACTATGGCCACTCTCGGTACTCTCGGCGAGGCTCAGATGCTCGACGGTATCGACAATGAGACAAGCAAGAGATACATTCACCACTACAACATGCCCGGCTTCTCCACAGGCGAGGCTAAGCCCTCCAGAAGCCCCGGAAGACGTGAGATCGGTCACGGCGCATTGGCTGAGCGCTCTCTCGTTCCCGTTCTTCCCTCTGAGGAGGAATTCCCCTACGCTATCCGCCTTGTAAGCGAGGTCGTTTCTTCCAACGGTTCCACATCTCAGGCTTCTGTCTGCGGATCCACTCTCGCTCTTATGGATGCGGGCGTTCCGATAAAGGCTCCCGTTGCAGGTATCTCCTGCGGTCTTATCACAGAGGGTGACAGATGGATGACCATGATAGACATTCAGGGACTTGAAGACTTCTACGGCGATATGGACTTCAAGGTTGCAGGTACTCACAAGGGTATCACATCCATTCAGATGGACCTTAAGATCAACGGTCTTACACCCGAGATAATTAAAGAAGCGTTTGCAGTTACGCACAAGGGCAGAGATTACATCATTGACGAGGTAATTCTCAAGGCTATTCCCGCTCCCAGAGCTGACGTAAACGAATGCGCTCCCAAGATGATCACTATGAAAATCCACCCTGACAAGATAAGAGAGGTTATCGGCTCAGGCGGAAAAGTAATTCAGAAGATCGTTGCAGACACGGGTGCTAAGGTAGACATCAACGATGACGGAACAATATTCATCGCTGCTGTTAACCGTGCTTCCGCCGATGCGGCTAAGGCTACTATCGAGGCCATAGTATTCGAGCCTGTTGAAGGTACCGTATACACAGGTAAGGTAACCGGAATCAAGGAATTCGGTGCCTTCGTTGAATACGCTCCCGGCAAGGAAGGTCTCGTTCACATCTCCAAGATCGCTAAGGAAAGAATCGAAAAGGTAGAGGACGTTCTTAATCTCGGAGACGTAGTAAAAGTAAAATACATCGGACTTGACAAGAAGGGCCGCATGGACTTCTCAATCAAGGACGCCGAGTAATATCCGAAACGTTTTGAAAATGGGGACGGACATGCTCCCTCCCCATTCAAAGAATCTATTACGAAGGAGTGAAGTTGATGAACGATAACAAAAACAACGGACTTAACGAATTCAATAAAAGAAATATAGAGCTGCGAAACGAGAGAGTGAAGAAAAGAAATATTCAGAAATGCGCTGTGCTTACTGTTTTTCTTCTGCTTATTGCCATACTCACTGCAATACTCTGGCTCGTTATTCTTGATATAAGTGAAAACCTCGGAAGCAACATCCCTTCAGATGATCCGAGTATAACAACAGACCCTTCAGACATAACTACTCCTTCAGTTACGACGTCACCTTCGGTTACAACTCCCGACGTTACCACACCCGGTCAGACAGAACCGCCGGTCACGACACCCGTAGTTACCGAGCCTGCCTTCAAGACAGTCTACAAGAATTATACAAAGGCTCAGATGTATTCGGGTTCTCTTATTCTTGTCAACAGTGAGCACCCTTTCATCGCTCCTACGGACATGACAGCAAAGCTTGACAGAATAGCCAACTACAAGCCTAAGGAATCAAAGTCACTCTATTTCAGAGCTTCAAACGTTCAGCTTCTTCCTTCCGTATCCATAAAGCTCTACGAAATGACAGATGCAAATTTTGCAGCTACAAAGATAAACGACCTCTGTGTCAGTGCTACAGGTGCTTACAGGACCTTTGACGAGCAGCAGGCTCTCTACACGAGCAACCAGTCAAATTTCCCGGGAGGATGCTCTGATTTCAACACCGGTATGGCTGTATATCTCATTGGATGGACAGACGACAACAAGATATACGAATTTGATCACGATAAGTATGCAAGCGGACCTGTTCTTGCAGAATGGTTTGAGAACAATTCCTACAAATACGGCTTTATAAAGAGATTTCCCGCATCAAAGGTAGCTATTACGGGAAGCCCCGAGGCTATCGGAATGTACAGATACGTAGGATACGTTCACGCATACAACATGGTACAGAACAATCTCTGTCTTGAGGAATATCTCAACGCTATATCAAAGTACACGTTTGACGGTGAGCACTATCAGGTAACTGCCGACGACGGACACAAATACGAAATATATTATGTTGCAAGTGCAGGGGATATAACTTCCGTTCCCGTTCCCGAGGCTCTTCCATATGAGGTATCGGGAGACAACATCGGAGGATATATCGTAACGGTAACGCTTGACTGACATCAGCTTGGAACGCCTTACCGATATGCAAGGCGTTCCTTTTTATTTGATCACTGCAACTCATTGCACCACACAGAACGGAGCCCATATTTATGAAAACAATAAGCTTTACCGTGATATTATGCATACTTATATTATCACTTTCCTCATGCGGGCTTATAAAGATCAATTCGGACACTGTGACAACGCCTGAAAGCACACATGCGGGCACGACAGCCGGATTTGACGAGACAGACCCTTCTACAGAGCTTGAGCCTCAGATCCCGCCCACCTTTCCCGATCCTCAGGAATGGGTAATACGCGAGAGCGAAGCAGACGCTATGCTTGAGAATGTAATTCACCTTGATTTCACCGGAAGCACGTTATTTATTGCGGACGCCACGAAGGCATTTTCTCATCAGCTTGTTGAAAACAACGTTTACAGCGAGGCTCTTTACGAAAGGTATGAAAAAATTAAAAGCAGATACGGCTTCAACATAACCGTAATTTCTGTAGATAACTCTACGCTTTTTGAGGAATACAAGAGCACTCTTGCAAGTGGGAATACGTATTCGGATCTTCTTTCGGTTCCGATTCGAGATACGGGAAGGTATATTACAAGCGGTCTCATAAAAAATATGAGAACACTTGCCTTTTTCGACACAAAGCCTGCACACGCTGCGCCATATTTTTCATCCGTAAATTCCGCAGGAAACGACATCTACTTCTCTGTCGGTTACTCCTCTGTTACTCCGGAAGACATCGCTGTTACTTATTTCAACAAGACTCTTCTCGCCGACGCCGGAATAGATCTTTACAACGAGATCCTTTGCGGTGAATTTACCATAGAGCGCTACAACGAGATAATACGCACATGTGAGCTTAACTCTATGATCTCGCCTTCACTGGATGCCGATCTCATTGCACTCGAGATGTCGGGATGCTCGTTCTTTGCAACAGGCTACGGAACTACGATCTCTATAAATGAAACGGTAGCACGTTCGACGATCACACAGGCCTCGTCTTACTTATCCTCACTTCTTTACGGAGGGCTTTCCGATGTAAACACGGATAATGATTTTTCTGTTTTTGAACGCGGTGATGCTGCATTCAGGTTTGGTATTCTTTCGGACATTGAAGAGATTTATGACGACAAGGTAATGTGGGGTATCGCTCCCATGCCCAAATATCTTGAGGCAGACAGCTATGTTACTCCGATAAACAACTCTGCGGCGTGCTTGATGGTTCCTTCAAACACCACAAAGGCGGAAATGACGTCGATTGCGATAAGCGCGCTCAATGCGGCGTCATACAAGTGGCTTTTAGACTGTGCTACTTTCCACTATGCCGCTTACTTTCTCCCGGATCTGAGCGCGATCGAGGTAATAAAATCGCTTACAGACAACATAAGATTTAATTTTGCTGCCGGTGCAGTATCTCTCTCAGGCTCTTTCAAATCGGTCTTATTTGACAGCATGCGCTTATATGCCATTGATCCTTCCACAGACCTTTCTCAAATACTGACAAGTAAAAATCTGAAGGCTATAACAACAGAGCTTAAAAAATATTATTCTTAAAGTTTACAAACTCAAATCGGGCTTTTGCTCTCTCCCTCGGGAAGGTGAAAAGCTCGATTTTTTTCTTATTCCACAGCGGCACGGTCTCTCGCGGACAGTTCCTCACCCGGACTCATACGCGAACTAACTTATAAATAAAAATAAGCTCCCTTCTTATATACAAAGGGAGCATCATTTAATCAATAGTAATTATATTCAGATGAGTACCTCTGTCGTCGCCGTCGCGCCTGTGTGAATAGAAATATCTCTCCTCACATATGGTACACATCTCGCTTATGTCCATATTTTCATACGGTATGCCCAGCGAGTAAAGAAGCGAAGCATTAAAGCCCTTAAGATCGACCATATACTTACCGTTTGACTTTGCATAAAAATATTTATCCGCTCTTACGGCACCAAAATTTTCAGATGCTTCAGCGTAAACTTCTTCTCCAACCTCATAACAGCAGCTTGAAGCAGAAGGCCCGATGGCAATAAAAACGGCATTTGGCGACACCCCGGCGAGTGCCATAAGCTTTTCTGCCGCCTTTGGAGCAATTCCGTTTACGCTTCCCCGCCAGCCTGCGTGTACTGCCGCTACCGCAACCACTTTGCCATCCTTCTTTGCACTCATAAGTATCGGCACGCAGTCCGCCGTCTTTACACCGAGCACTATTCGATTTTTATCTGTAATATACCCGTCGCAGGAAATGTCCGATTCCCTGAAGTATCCGAGTCCTCTGTGGCTTTCATTAACGGAAAGAATCTCCGTGGAATGGATCTGCGGACATGAAATTATATCCTCTGCCGAGAAGCCCTTTGCCTCTGCGCACAGAGCAAGATTGCGAAGAACGGTATCCCTGTCATCTCCGCGGCCAAAGGCGAGATTAAGTGAAGCGGTGCTTCCATGCGATACTCCGCCCAGACGTGTAAAAAATGCATTTTTACATCCAAGCTTTTGCGATTCATAGCACGCGATCCCCGAATCATAAAATTTAAGTTCCATATCAGTCTCCTAAAAAACACGTCGTGAGCTGAGATTATTTTACCATATTTTTATTAACATTCTGTATAAGTGAGGTAACTTTTCAGATAAATAAAAACCTCAAGCTCAAAAGCAGCAGAGAAACCTCCCACATGCAGACAACGATCAAAGAAAAAAAGCACAAATTAACACACCTTGACGATAGGAGCAACGCATACATCGAAAGAAAAAGAGAAGCAAGTATGCAAAAGAAGCTCACAAATATCTCCATTGAAAATATAAATAGAAATATCCAGTAATGCATAAAAAACAATGACAAAAGCATAAGCATCTTCACCTTGTGCATCAATTCGGAAGATGTCCTCCTTTGGCAGGTGTCAGATACGAAAAAACCTATCCCCGCAAAATAGCACACAAGAAGATCGAATAAAAGAAACAAAAACGGAGAAAGGAACCTCGCGTTTATTCCTATAAGAGTGTAATTCAAAAACAATCGGTCGGGAGCACAAATAAGTATTAAAGAAATGATTGGAAAGGATAGCGCAAATATTACCGTTCGTTTTGTCGAATCCGAAAAACACAGTCTCTTTTTTATTATGATCACCTCCGTTTTTTCAAAAAAAGAACGCATACACTAATGTATATGCGTTCCTTTGTATTTATATTCTGCATCAGCATTATTGTCCGGGAGAAACGTTAGTGCTCTGCTGTGAAGCCCATTCTCTCCATGCATCAAGATCAAAGTATGCCGAAGCATATCTGTTAAAATGGGTTCCGTTGTTTGTAAGTCCCGGCCAGTGTCCCGTCTTACCCATACTGTAGTAATACGGATACGCCTTTGCGGTATACGGTGCATACTGGAGAGGAAGCTCATACCACAAATACTGAGCGTCAACGACTCGTACCGATTTTATCGGGAACCATCTCTCGTATTTTACAAGGCTGACGTAAGTGATATTCTGCGGAGGACAGTCAAATCCGGCAACTCCTCCGTTTACACTGTCGTACTTAACGAGAATATGTCTGTCACAGTATTCTGTCGGTTCGGTTCCTTTTACAAAATAACCGAGCGTAGACCTGCTTCCGCGTGGGTCAGCGAGACACGCAGAGGTGCAAAGCTTACCCGAGTCATAGCAGTATTCCATAGAAATTATATCGTTTGTAGCTTCCTCAAACTTGCGGAGAGGTTCTCCGCCATTCTTGGACTCCTCATAGATATCCTTGTGGAGGCGTGCCATGATAGTACCCCATGCAATAGCACTCGCGCCCGAGTCGGCTCCCGGCAGGGCCTTCGGATACTCGTGTCCGTACCAGACGCCGCAAATATAGTAGGGAGTATATCCAACGAAGGTGTAGTCGTAAAGGTTCTGAGTTGTACCCGTCTTACCTGCGTAGTCTATTCCGTAGCTTACAAACGTCGGGTATCTGCGCTTAACGCCTTCTGCAACGTTATGAAGAAGCTTATTCATAATGAATGCATTCTCTTCGCTGATGACTACCTTCTGACGGCCTTCCTTGTTTTCGTTGTTCAGGATTATATTACCCTGCGAGTCGGTCACCTTAAGATATGATATAGGCTCACTTGATATTCCCTTGTTGGGGAACATGGTGTATCCTCCGACAAGCTCGCGTATCGTAATACCGTAGTTGAACTGTCCGAGAGCAAGTGCCGCAATACCTCGGTCGGTGAGAGTCACACCGCTCTCAAGCGTAAGATTGTCGATAAGACTATGGAAATTAAGCTGATTGTCAAGGAAGTCGAAGGATCTGTCAACGCCAAGATCCATAAGCGTTCTGATAGCTATAGTGTTTTTGGAGTGAATAAGTGCCTCGTCTATGCTGATAAGACCGTCATACGTGTTCGGTGTGTTTACCGGCCACGCCTTGTTATTATTCGGTCCGAAATCTACGGGTACGTCATCGTATACCGTATTCCACTGTATAACGCCGTATTCAAATGAGGGAGCGTATACCGCAATAGGCTTTATAGAGGATCCGACAGGGCGCACCGCATCGGTAGCAAAGCTCTGTACACGGTTTCCCTTCTTTTCACCTCTTGCTCCCGCAACACCGAGAACGTCACCCGTGTACGGATCGAGAACGATAGCAGACGACTGAGGAGCTATACCGCTCTTTATCGTCGGGAAGTTCGAGTCGTCGAGATATATTTCCTCAAGCGTGCTTTGAACCTCGGGATCAACAAGCGTGTATATTTTAAGTCCGCCCGAGAAGACCATGAGCTCAGCCGCAGCATAGGAATATCCGAGCTCCGTGAGATCATCTATTACGTCCTCTATAACCATATCGGTATACCAGGAGTTGATACCGTATTCGCTCTTCTCCTCCTCAGGGATGTTAAGTTCAAGCTTTTTGTTGCTTGCTTCGTCGTATTCTGCCTTTGTAATAAGGCCTTGATCGAGCATCTCCCAAAGAATGTTCTCGCGGCGATTGAAATTGTTTTTCTCGTTTGTTATAGGATTGTATTTTGAAGGGTTCTGAGTTATGGCGGCAATAGCGGCGCACTCTATAAGAGTAAGCTCACTTACATCCTTTGAAAAGTATCCGTAAGCCGCAGCACCTACCCCCGTATATCCGTTTGCAAGACCGACTATATTCATATAAGCGGTTATTATCTCGGTCTTGTCCATCTGCTTTTCAAGATCGAGTGCCCAGAATATCTCTTGTATCTTTCTTTGTATCCTATAGCTGTCGTCACCCGTTACGTTCTTGATGAGCTGCTGGGTTATGGTCGAACCGCCGTATCCTGAGCTTGAGGATGAGAAGAACTGAAGGAATGCACCCGTCGTTCTTATCCAGTCCACGCCGTCATGAGTACGGAAACGCTTGTCTTCGATCGCGATAAAAGCGTTTATAAGATCCTCGGGTATATCCTCATAGCTTACCTGAACGCTTTTTCCGCTTCCGTATATCTGATCGTCATCAAGCGGGATCGCCTCACCCACACGGTTAGTTCTGTCGGTAAACTCATAGTAATAAAGCTCTGATGAACTACCCGTCAATGATTCGGTAAATCTGAAGAGATTTGCATCTATTTCCGTATCGACGTTCTGATCAATATATACTGCAAAAGCACATCCGCATATGATGCCCATTATAGCCAATATAAGAAGTAGAGTGATAATAATGTTAATGAGGACGATAAAGACCTTAAGCAGTGCTCCGCCGATAATACGAAGAACCTTAAGTATTTCTTTTCCCCATCTGATCTTTTCACTTTGTTTTTCTTCCATAGGGAATTTTCCGTCCCAAAGGGACGCCTTTCGTAAATTTTGCTAATTATATTATACCATTTCTTTTTGAATACACTGTGAATTTGAGGTAATAATATTGTTGTATAAAGAAAACTTACTTTATAGCAACGTATAAAAGAGGTGTAATAATGAATACAAACGAATATATATATCCGCCCGAAGGAAGGCGCGGACAAGTAAAAAATATCTGTCTTACGGTGATACCTGCGTTTCTTGTATTTTTCTGCGGGCTTCTGATGATGCTTTGTGCCCTTTTCATAGAAGGAAGAAACCGCGCTGATATCGCCGCGCAAGTGACCGATTCAAGCAAAGAAGAAACCACGACCGATGCAGAAAGCCTTCAGACCGCTCTCATGGGAGACGCAGAATACTACGTCATAAAAGAGGACGAAGACGGATATATCTCGGTATATCTGTCTGACGGAAAGCTTTACAGACAACTCGATATACTCGCATATACCCTGCCTATGTCTGACAGAGCCAAGCTCGAGATCGGAATTATGGTAAAGAGCGATTCCGAGCTTGACTCGTATATAGACGGTTTTTCGGGATAACTATTTAAGAACTATATCATCTTCCGATATAAAGGTCATAAGCAGAGAAAGAATGAATTTGTTTGCGGTAAGACCCCTTGAATAGGATACGTATCTCTGCTCCCTCTTTCCGTAAAGTATAAGCTCCTTGTTTCCGGGGCACACGTCCGCAATAGCCATTACCCTATCCGCCTTATCGCACTCAAGCGAATCCAGGCGGATATATATTTTACTTATTTCCTTTTCTTCAGAGCCGGATGCGTGGGTTCTCTCCACCCTCTCTGCGGCATTACCCGTGTCGGTCGCAGAGCTGTCCGACCGATCCTTTTCGCTTTTCTTTTGAACGTATGCGGAGTTAAGAGTAAGATCTCCGATAGCGGAAACTATGATCTTTGCATCTCCGTCATCCTTTGCGGAAAACCTTCCGCGTACGAATACTACTCTGTCGCCTACTATCTTGTCACAGTATTTCTTGTAGACCGAGTCAAATGCAATACACTCTATTTCTCCCGTCCTGTCCTCAACGCGCATGAATGCCATGTCAGCTCCGGCCTTTGTCTTCTTAAGGCTTACTCCCGAAATAACTCCACAGATATTTACGTATTCACCGTCGGGAACTGATACCTGAGAGGAGCTGTCATCTTCATCGTCATCACCTACAAGAGTATATATCGGTGTGGGGGATATAGCCTCTATATTCTTCGAATAATCATCTGTAAGGTGTCCCGAAACGTAAAGACCGAGGTATTCCTTTTCAAAAGAAAGCTTTGTCCTTGAATCGTATTCGGGCAGATTCGGATACTTTATATCAAAAGAGCCTATACTGCCTGCGGATGAGGCTGAAAACAGATCCATCTGTCCCTCTATTCCCCCGGCTCTTTCACGGCTTATCTGTTCCATAAGCTCCTCGTATACCGCAATAAGCCTGCTCCTGTATACTCCGAGAGAATCGAAAGCGCCCGAGCGAATGAGAGCCTCCACCGTTCTCTTGTTGAGAACGTTTTTCGGCATCCTTTCGAGAAAGTCTGAGAACGAGGTGTATCTTCCCCTCTTTCTCTCCTCGGTTATGGCAACCGCGGGAAGCCTGCCCACAGACTTTATAGCCATGAGCCCGAAGCGTATATCCTTTCCCGAAACAGAGAAATCGCTCATACTCTCGTTTATATCCGGAGGAAGCAGCCTGACCTTATAGCGTGAAAAATCGTCTATATATTCTGCTACTTTTGCCGGGTTTGAAAGCACGCTCGTAAGCAGAGCCGAACAAAACTCTGCGGGATAATTAGCCTTGAGGTAAGCCGTTCTGTATGATATCATTGCATACGGAACCGAATGGCTCTTATTGAAAGCATAGTTAGCAAACGCCTCTATACGGTCAAAGACTGTCGCTGCTATATCCTCGGATATTCCGCGTGCCTTTGCTCCGTTTATGAAGGTCTCCTTTTCGGAAAGGATCACGTCGAGCTTCTTCTTTGACATAGCTCTTCTTACTATATCAGCGCGCCCGAGAGTATAGCCTCCCAGCTCTCGGAAGATGCTCATTACCTGCTCCTGATACACGATACAGCCGTGTGTCGACTCAAGTATCGGAATAAGCTTTGGTGTCAGATATTCGACGCTTTCGGGATCGTTTCTCGCGGCAATATACTGCGGTATCGACTCCATCGGTCCCGGGCGGTACAACGCGATCGCCGCTGTTATATCCTCTATTGATGTCGGCTTCAGATTTCCGAGCATTCTTCTCATTCCGGGAGATTCAAGCTGGAATACTCCGAGAGTCTCGCCGCGGGATATAAGCTCGTACGACGCCCTGTCGTCAAATCCGACCTTCTCTATATCAAACGACGGATCTCTCCTGCGTATCTCACGCTCCGCGTCACTTATAACAGTCAGATATCTCAAAGCGAGAAAATCGTATTTAAGAAGTCCGAGCTTTGATACGGAATCCATATCAAACTGTGTGACCAGAACGTCTCCGCTTTTTGCAAGAGGCAGATATTCGTACACGGGTCTGTCGGAAATAAGAACTCCCGCCGCATGTACCGAAACGTTTCTCGGCATTCCCTCGATTGCAAGGGCGAGCTCAATAAGCTCTCCGTATCTGTCATCCTCGGCACAAAGTCTCTTTATATCCGCTCTCTCAACAGCCTCGGAAAGAGAAACTCCGGGGAACGAGGGGATCATCTTCGCAAGCCTGTCAACGTCCGCGTAAGGTATATTCAGAGCACGTCCGACGTCTCTGACCGCAGCCTTTGCCGCAAGTGTACCGAAGGTTATTATCTGTGCTACGTTTTCCCTTCCGTACTTTTCGATAACGTAATTTATAACCTCGTCTCGCCGTATATAGCAAAAGTCAACGTCGATATCGGGCATACTGACTCTTTCGGGGTTAAGAAATCTCTCGAAAAGAAGATCGTATCTGAGCGGATCCGCATCCGTAATACCGAGCAGATAAACGCAAAGACTTCCCGCACCCGAGCCACGCCCGGGACCTACTGATATGCCTTTTGATTTTGCATACCCGACGTAATCTCCGACAATAAGAAAGTAGTCGTTATAGCCCATGCTGTTAATACAGTCAAGCTCACGCTCTATTCTGTTCTCATAGTCGGTTCTCGTAAATCTTCCGTATTCTATTCTTCCGCTCTTTTCAGCCTCGGAAAGCCCGATATATACCCTTCTGCGAAGCTCTGCAGCGGTATCCGAGCACATCTCTCTCGGGAGCTTTGGCGGTATTATCTTATCCGTCGTGAAGGCAAAATTACACTTATCCGCTATCTCACAAGTAACGTGTACTGCCTCCTCAACGCCCTCAAACGCGCGGAGCATCTCGCTCTCTGTCTTAAAATAGAATTCCTCCGAGCCGAAGCTCATCGCTTCCTTGCTCTTATATACGGTGTTTGTCTGAACGCACATAAGCACCTCCTGTGCCTTTGCGTCCTTCTTCTCAAGATAGTGAACGTCGTTTGTTGCAACGAGCTTTATATCAAGCTTTTTCGCAAGTGAGATAAGCTGACCGAACACCTCCGCCTCGTCCTCAAGACCGTGATTTTGTATTTCTATATAAAAGTCGTCTCCGAATATGCTCTTAAGCTTCATTGCGTGCTTTTCGGCAGCGTATACGTTTCCCGAAAGCAACTCGGAAGGTATTCTTCCGGAGATACATCCGCTGAGAGCAATAAGTCCTTCGCTGTGCGATGAAAGAAGCTCAAGATCTATTCTCGGCTTTGAATAAAATCCGTCTGTAAAGCTCTTTGATACCATATACGAAAGATTGCGGTATCCCACTTCGTTTTTACAGAGGAGAACGAGGTGCCTCCTGCGTTCGGATGGGTTTCTATCACTCATCGACGCATCCGTAACGTAGCACTCGCATCCTATTATCGGCTTTACTCCTTCCTTTACGCACGCTTCATAAAAGGGAAACGTGCCGTACATAACGCCATGGTCTGTTATCGCAACAGCGTTCTGACCGCAGCTCTTTGCCTTTTTGGCTATTTCATTTATTCTGCACGCTCCGTCAAGCAGACTGTATTCCGAGTGCAGATGCAAATGCACAAATCCCATAGCGTTTCCTTTCTTCAGTTGACCGTTTCCTTAAAGCCGAGCTTCTCGGCAAGCTCGATTATTTTTTTAAGTCTGTGATTTATCCCCGACTTTGTAAGCGGAGGAACGTGAAGCTCGGCAAGCTCTGTCAGAGACATCGTCGGGTTATTGAGTCTCAAAAGCGCAGTAGTTCTCATTCCGCTATCAAGCATAGCACCGTCATCGATACCGAGAAGATACTCGCATGCCGCTCTATGTCTGCTTCCCGCAACGACGGCTCTGTTTATATTACCCGATATACAGTTGGTAGCTCGGTGCTCACTGTTGCCTATCCCTTTGAATATTCCCGTGTTTATATACTCAAAGAGTATGCTCTCCACCTTCATTGCAGAAAGCACGTCACATATTTTGTCGTTCGATTTAAAATACACAACGTATTTATTCCGTCTTGCAGAGCATCCGGGAGACGGAAGCGAATTCTGATCGAAGAAATCGCAAAATGCCCTTGCCACGTCTTCATCCGAAAACGCAAATTCCATATGAGCCTCTGCCATAGGGTCGTTTATTCTTCCTATAGCCAGGAACGCACCTCGCAGAATATACTGTACTTCTTCAAGTGATATTTCGCATTCTCCGAGTCCGCGTTTCCTTTTCTCTATTGTATCCGCAAGCTTATGCGAGTGAAAAGAGAGCGTATAGCTTTTTCTTCCCGCGATAACCCTCTCGGACGCCTCAGCCGAAGCTCCGAAAAGTATCCTTGCAAGCTTTTGTACGGTCGCGCATGCCGCCTCCGATGAAAAGATCACGCTTAACGCTTCTCCTTCCGGATGCGAATCGAGAAGCATCCCTGTAAGCATAGCCCTGCGCAAGCTCTCCTGCTTTGGGATATTATCCGCTATATCCTGTCTTATCTTCTGTGTGTGAGACATTTTATCTTACTCTCGCTTTCAGGATACGAATATGATCTCGCACTCAAGCATTATTTTGTGCTCGGTATAAAATCTTTCTCTCACCTTTGCTATAAGGCTCTTAAGATCGTCAGTGCTTCCGTTCTGATCGTTAACGATAAAACCCGCATGCTTCGGTGATACGCATACTCCTCCGACGCGGAGGCCCTTCAGTCCCATTTCATCTATCATTCTGCTTACGTGTATATCCTCCGCAGGCTTTTTGAAGACGCTTCCGGCAGAGGGGTATTCAAGAGGCTGACTCTTTCTTCTCTTTTCCATTATCGTATGCATATATTCGGACATAGCCTCTTTGTCTCCGTTCTTAAGTTCAAATTCCGCGGAAACGAGAACAAGATGCTTATTATCCTCGAAAACAGAATGTCTGTATGAAAGATCGAGCTCCTCCTTTGTAAGGGTAACAAAGCACTCTCTTTTCATATCGTATACTCTTGCACTCTTTACGCAATCTGACATACATCCGCCGTAAGCGCCCGCATTCATATACACGCCACCGCCGACGCTTCCGGGTATGCCGTAAGAAAATTCAAGTCCGGAAAGAGAGTTGTCTCTCGCGAATGCTGCAAGCGCCGTCATAGCCACTCCGCACTCTGCGCTGACAGTGTTCCCGTTTACAGAGAGGCCCTTGAGTCTTGAGCAGACAAGAACCGCACCGTTGTATCCCGATTGCGGGAAAACACAGTCAGATCCGTTTCCGAGAAGGGTGTATTTCATATTTGACTCACGAAGTGCGTTGAGAGCCGATGCAAGAGCTTCTTCACTGTCGGGGAATATCGCGCATTTTACCGCTCCTCCGAGTCTGAAGCTTGTAAGAGAGGAGGCGGGATAATCACATTCAAAGCTCACTTTCTCTCTTCTCAGTATTTCACAAAGAGAAGCACACGCCTCATCCGTGTTTTCTTTTCCATAGAGAACGATATTTTCTATTTCCGCAAGAGAGGATACGGTGTACGTAATATCCATACCCTCAGGAGCATTCTTTTTCTCCGGGTTGAACCACACGCAATCTATACCGGCATTTATCGCGCCCTTTATATCCGAGGAAAGAGAATCACCCACAACAAGAGTATGCTCTCTGTCAAAGCCCTCTATATGAGACTCAACGTAATCGAAAAATTCCTTCTTGGGCTTTTCAACTCCCACCTCGTCAGAGATGAATGAGCTCTTTATCATCGGAGTTATCGCAACGCGCGACATTCTTCCCTCTTGGACCTTCTTTATTCCGTTTGTTATTATATACATATCAGAAACAGCGTAAAGCCTCGAAACGATCTCAAATGCTCCGTCAAGAAGTATTCCCTGTTTTGAGAGGGTATCCTCGTACATATATGCAAATTCCGCAGGATCTATGTCAAAGCCGTAAAGCTCGGCAAGGCGAGAGAAACGGCACACCTTAAGCTCTGATTTTTTTATTTTTCCGAGCTCAAGCTCCTTCCACAACGAGAGATTTATCACGCTGTAATCCTCTATAACCTTATCCGTAGGCTCTATATTATGTTCTTTAAGCGTATACGTTATAGCATTTCTTTCCGCTGCGTGAAAATCAAGAAGAGTTCCGTCGGCATCGAAAAGCACTGTCTTGTAATAGGGCATATTAAGTCCTCCTGATAATATATCTTATAAAGCTACAATTCTCCGTATAATATTATACTCCTTTTTCGTAAAAATTGCAATAGGCTTTAGGCGTTAATATTAAATTTTACAAAAAGATAAAACTTATATATTGATTATGTTATTAAATATATAGTAAAATATAATATAAATGCTTTTCGGAGGCTGCTATGAGGAAGATCGGAATAGGAATAATAGGATTCGGTAACATGGGTATGGCACACTCATACTCTGTGGAAAACCTTAAATTCTTTGCAAGCGAGCTCGGTTTCGAGGCAAAAATAATCGGTGTATGCACAACAAGTCAAAAAAAGAGCGAGGATATATGCAAGCGCTTTGGATTTCCCGTCGCTTTTAAAAACGCAGACGAGCTGATAGCACACCCCGACGTTGACGTCGTTGACGTATGTACACCGAACAATCTTCATCTTTCTCAGATAAAGGCTGCCGCAGCGGCAGGCAAGCACATTCTCTGCGAAAAGCCTCTCTGTCCCACGTACGCCGAGGCAAAGGAAGCGGAGATAGCGGCAAGCGGTGTGATAAACGGAATAGTTTTCAACAACAGACACCTATCCGCAATAAAGCGTGCAAAGGAGATCATCGACGAGGGTAGGATAGGAAGGATACTGTCGTTTGAAGCATCCTACCTTCACAACAGCTGCCTTGATCCGAAGAAGACCGCAGGCTGGAAGCAGAGCGGTGCATACGGTGCCGGAGTTCTCAGAGACCTCGGATCCCATGCTCTCGATCTGGTATATTATTTATGCGGACGCTTCTCATTTATCAGCGCAAAAAAGCAGATAGCCTTCACACAGAGGAAGGGCGTAGACGGAAGCGATTGGGATACTGATGCCGACGAGGCGGTATACATAAATGCGGTGCTCGAATGCGGTGCACACGGAACCGTCCACGCAAGCAAGCTCATATGCGGAGCGAATGACGATCTTTCGATAAGCGTTTACGGAGAGAAAGGCTCGCTCAAATTCTCTCTCGCGGAAATAGATACTCTGAAGCTTTACGAAAGCGCAAGCGGAGGCGGTGTATACGGAAAAAACTGCGGATATACACACATAGAGTGTAACGGGCGATATCCTTATCCGTTCGGAAGCTTTCCCTCTCCAAAAGCAACTCAGGGATGGCTCAGAGGTCACGTTATGAGCATGTATGAATTTCTGCGTTCGGTAAGTGAGGGAAAGAATATGATCCCTTCGTTTTCTGACGGAGCGTATATAGCCGCTCTTTGTGACGCGGCCGACGTTTCCGACCGTGAGGGCAGATGGGTACGCATTGAGGAGATATTAAGATGAGTAAGCTTTTCAGAATAGGAATAACCGGTCCTTCGGGTGCGGGTAAGGGTGCTCTCTCGTCGATACTTTCATCTCTTTACGGGATCCCGGTGTTTGATGCGGATAAGATATATCACTTCATTCTCGAGTCTGACAGCGGCTGCAGAGACGAGCTTTCGGATAACTTCGGGAAAGAGATAATATCAAACGGCAGGGTCGACAGAAAGGCTCTCGCAAGCGTGGTTTTTGCCGACGGTGCCGGCGACAAGCTGCTTTTACTCAACTCTATAACACACAGATACGTTATTGAGGAGACCGAAAGACGCATCGAAAATGCAGAGCGGAACGGAATACGCTTTGCCATAGTAGACGCGCCCCTCTTGATAGAAGCAAATATGCATCTTTCGTGTGACATAGTTATATGCGTTCTCTCCGACAGGGAAAAACGCCTGGAGAGAATAATGGAAAGAGATAAAATAACCAAGGAGCAAGCGCTCATGCGGCTAAGGAAGCAGAAGGACGATTCATTCTACTCTTCCGCATCAGATATCACCGTATACAACAACGGTGACATGGGCGATCTTGAAAAACAGGCACGGGAGATAGCTCTGTCTCTCGGCATAAAGGCGGATATGAACAATGAAGGACTCGCTTAAAAGATTTTTTATAACGGTAACGGTTCTCGTGCTTTCCGTAGTCACGGCACTGGCGATCGACCTTGTGCTCGACAAAAAAGAGCGTGAGGAATATTCTCTCGGTGAGGAAGCAAGCGTCTATGAAACTGTAGAAAAATATTCAAAGCAGTACGGCATTCCCGAGGAGATGATCTACACGGTGATGAAGATGAGAAGCAACTGTACACGCTTCTATGAGAATGACGGAAGATACGGATATATGGGGCTCAGCATAAAGGACGTGGAAATAATAAAAGACTCGTACGACGTTAAAATAACCGAGGATATGCTGAGAAATCCATCCTACAACCTTCTCTTCGGTGTGCAGATAATATCAAAGCTGTATTCAAGCCTCGGAGACAAGAACGCCGTATATGCCGCGCTTCTTCACGGAATTGAGAACGCGGAGGACTGGCTCAAAAGCTCGGACTACACAGACATCACGGGAAGCCTCGTTTCGGTACCCGAAAGCGTCGGAAAAGAATTCTACGAATATATAAAAACAGAAGAAAAATACGTCAAGCTTTACTTCGGTAATAAATAATATATCAAACTGTAAAAGGAAGGATCTATCATGAACGAAGAAACCAAAAAGGAAATAACCTACGTCAAGAAGAATTTCTACACAGAGCAGAGCGCGGAAAAGGTAAAGGACGCTCATGCATTTTCTGTAGAGTACGTAAAGTATCTTGACTCCTCAAAAACGGAAAGAGAAGCGGTATCAAGCGCCATCGAGCTTGCAAAGGAAAAGGGCTTTGTAGAGTACAAGATGGGCGACAAAATAGAAAAGGGCGGAAAATACTACCTCAACAACAGAGGGAAGAGCTTTATCGTTTTCGTGCCCGGAAGCGAAAGCATAAACAACGGTGTCCGTATATCGGCAGCACACATAGATTCCCCCAGAATCGACTTGAAGCAGAATCCTCTTTATGAGGACGAGGGTATGTCCTTCTTCAAAACGCACTACTACGGAGGAATAAGGAAGTATCACTGGCTTGCAACTCCTCTCGCTCTTCACGGCGTAGTAGTAAAGACTGACGGTGAAGTAGTAAATATTTGCGTAGGCGAGGATGACTCGGATCCCGTATTCTATATAAACGATCTGCTTCCCCACCTTGCAAGAGACGACTACAGAAAGCCTCTCGGCGAAGCATTCGACGGTGAAAAGCTCAACGTCCTCTGCGGAAGCGCGCCTCTCGAGGGTGAAGAAAAGGATGCTATAAAGCTCAACGTACTGAATTTCCTCAGCGAAAAATACGGTATCAGCGAAAAGGATTTCCTCAGCTCCGAGCTTTGCGTAGTTCCCGCAGGAAGATCGAGAGACGTCGGATTTGACCGTTCTCTCATATGCGGATACGGTCACGACGACAGAGTATGCGCATATCCCGCACTCAGAGCTATATTCGAAGCAGAATCGCCCAAGCACACGCTTATGTGCATCCTTGCAGACAAGGAGGAGACGGGAAGCGAAGGAAACACAGGTATGAAGTCTGTTATATTCTCTGACCTCATCTGTGAGCTCGCACTCAATCTCGGAGGAAACGAGAGAGTTGTAAGAGCAAACTCCAAGTGCCTCAGCGCAGACGTTTCCGCTGCATACGACCCTAATTTCGCTCACGCATTTGAAAGAAGAAACTCCGCCCTCCTCTCCTGCGGCGTAGTTCTTACCAAGTTCACCGGCTCAGGCGGAAAATCCTCAACAAACGATGCGTCGGCAGAATATATCGGATGGCTCAGAGGAATGATGGACAGCGAGGGTATCACGTGGCAGAGTGCAGAGCTCGGAAAAGTTGACGGTGGAGGCGGCGGAACCGTTGCAAAATTCATCGCTAACTGCAATATAGAAACAGTAGATCTCGGAGTTCCCGTTATCGCAATGCACGCACCCTATGAGGTCATTGCAAAGGTAGACCTTTACGAGGCTTACCGCGCATTCAGCGCATTCAACAAATTCGACTGATCGGGTCTTTTGTATAAGCTCCGCTCAATGCCGCTTTGACATACGGTATTGAGCGGAGAAATAAAACTTAAATCCAGGAGCACAGGCAAAATGTTTGACAGGCTTAAGGCGGCAGAGGAAAAATTCATATCGATCGAGAGCTCTCTCTCGGATCCGGACGTTATCTCGGATATAGAAAAGTACACCGCACTTATGAAGGAGTATAAAAACCTCTCTCCAATAGTTATGAAGCTGCGCGAGTACAATTCGGTAAAGCAGACAATAGAAGACGCCAAAGCAATGCTTGAGCTTGAAAGCGATAAAGAGCTTTGTGCGCTTTGCGAAGAGGAAATACGCGAAGGAGCGGAAGCCCTCGAAAGATGCGAGCAGGAGCTTAAGATACTTCTTCTCCCCAAGGATCCGAACGATGACAAAAACGTTATCGTCGAAATACGTGCGGGTGCGGGCGGCGAAGAAGCGGCACTCTTTGTCTACGTTCTCTATAGGATGTACAATATGTTTGCCGAGGCAAACGGCTTTAAAGCCTCTCTCATGAACGTAAACGAGACCGGACTCGGAGGCTTTAAGGAGGTCGTCTTTATGCTTGAGGGCGAGGGTGCCTATTCGAGAATGAAGTTCGAAAGCGGAGTTCACAGAGTACAGCGCGTTCCGGAAACAGAATCGCAGGGGCGCATACACACCTCCACGGTTACCGTAGCGGTCCTTCCCGAAGCGGAGGACGTGGAAATAGAAATAAATCCCGCTGACATCAAAATAGAATCCTGCAAAAGCTCGGGCGCGGGAGGTCAGCACGTAAACAAGACGGAATCGGCGGTAAGGCTTACGCACAAGCCGTCGGGAATAGTTATAGAATGTCAGGAGGAGAGAAGCCAATACAAGAACCGCGACAAGGCAATGAAGCTTCTCAAATCAAAATTACTCGATATAAAGCAAAGAGAACAGGCGGATAAAATAGCCTCGGACAGAAAGAGCCAGGTCGGTACGGGCGACCGCAGCGAACGTATAAGGACCTACAATTATCCGCAGGGGAGAGTCACCGACCACAGAATAGGACTCACTCTTTATTCAATAGAGGCGTTTCTCAACGGAGACATAAACGATATGATAGACGCTCTGATAACTGCGGACACAGCGGAAAAGCTGAAATCTTGACAAGGAAAATTATGACGACTGAAATTATAGACGCAAAGGAAAGAGAGCTTACAAAAAAAGAGCTGTCTTTGATAAAGGAAACGATAATCTCGGGCGGGCTCGTTGTCTTCCCGACAGAAACGGTATACGGTCTCGGAGCCGACGGAACAAGTGAAAAGGCGGCTCTTGCCGTATACAGTGCAAAGGGCAGACCCTCGAACAATCCGCTGATAATACACGTCTCAGACCCCTCGGATGCCGAAAAGTACTGCTTTACAAATGAAATATACAAAAAGCTTGCCGATGCTTTTATGCCGGGTCCTCTTACGGTAATACTGAAAAAGAAGGACGTAATTCCCTTCTCTGTTACGGGCGGACTTGACACGGTTGCGGTAAGGTGCCCATCCCACCCGATAGCAAGAGCAATAATCTCGGAATGCGGACTTCCTATAGCTGCTCCGAGCGCAAACCTTTCGGGCAAGCCGTCTCCCACGTGTGCGAGATACTGTATAGACGATCTCTACGGAAGAGTTGACGTTATCGTAGACGGCGGTGACTGTGAGATCGGTCTTGAGTCAACAATAGTAAAGCCGAACGACGACGGAAGCATTACTCTTCTTCGTCCCGGAGCAATAACGGTAGACGAGATAAGCGAAGCTACCGGTGCGAGCGTTCAGATCGCAAAGGGTGTTCTCGAGGAGCTTTCCGCAGACACTCAGCCCCTCTCTCCCGGAATGATGTACAGACACTACGCACCGTCCACCGATTTCATTCTTCTGGACGGAAGGGATGAGGACGTATATTCTTACGTAAACGCACTCGGTGGCAGAACGGTATTCCTCTCACTCGACGAGGATGAAGGAAAGCTCTGCGAAAAAATAAAGCTCATAAACATAGGCTCGAGAAAGGACCCTCTCTCACAGGCGGCAAGGATATTCTCCGCTCTCCGCGAAGCTGACGAGGAGGGTGCCGATATGATAATCTCAAGACTCCCCGGAACCGAAGGTGTAGAGCTCGCTCTATTCAACCGACTCATACGCGCGTCGGCGCACCGCATAATCAAACTTTAAATCAACCGAAAGGAAAAACTACCCTATATGGCAAGAAAGAAAAAAACAGAAGCCGCACCGAGAGAGATAATTCCCGCTCCCGTAACAGAGCAGCTTATAACCGATTCGGTAGAAAAAAACTATATGCCTTATGCGATGATGGCAATAAGAAGCCGTGCCATCCCCGAGATAGACGGATTCAAGCCATCACACAGAAAACTGCTTTATACGATGTTCAAGATGGGACTCCTTTCGGGTCCGAGAACAAAGAGTGCGAACGTCGTCGGAGCTACCATGCAGCTCAACCCTCACGGAGATATGTCGATTTACGAGACAATGGTACGTCTGACACGCTCGAACGAATCTCTTCTCCATCCTTTTATAGACTCAAAGGGTGCATTCGGAAAGCAATATTCGTCAAACATGAAATTTGCCGCCCCCCGTTACACCGAGGTGCGTCTCGATAAATTCAGCACGCAGATATTTGAAGGAATAGATAAGGATGCCGTAAACTTTACCGACAACTACGACGGAACCATGAAAGAGCCATGCCTTCTCCCCACTACCTTCCCGAATATCCTCGTAAACGCAAATCTCGGAATAGCGGTAGGTATGGCAAGCACTATTTGCTCTTTCAACCTTGCTGAGGTATGCGACGGAACAATAGCCGTTCTGAAGAATCCGAAGTGTACCACCGAAAAGCTTATGTCGCTTATCAAGGCTCCCGACTTTCCGGGTGGAGGTATCCTCATTTATAACGAGGATACGATGAAAAAGATCTTCGAGACCGGCAAGGGTTCGTTCAACGTAAGATCAAAATATACCTTCGATAAAAAGAACAACACGATAATAGTAACCGAGATACCTTATTCCACGTCTATTGAAGCTATATGCAAATCTCTCGACACTCTCATGGAAAAGGGCAAGATCAAGGAGCTTATCGACTACAGAGACGAGATAGATCTCTCGGGCTTCAAGTTCGCCATCGATATCAAGAAGGGATCGGATCCCGACGAAATAATGACAAGACTTTATAAGCTGACTCCTCTTGAGGATTCGTTCAGCTGTAACTTCAACGTGCTTATCGACCTCGTTCCCATGCAGCTCGGTGTGCGCGGAATAATCGACGAGTGGATAAAGTTCAGGCTTTCGTGTGTAAGAAGAATGGTTGCCTTTGACCTTCAGAAAATGAAAGACAAGCTCCACCTCCTGATGGCTCTCGGAAAGATACTCCTCGACATCGACAAGGCGATCCGCATAATAAGAAATACCGAAAAGGAAGCGGACGTTGTTCCCAACCTTATGAAGGGCTTCACGATCGACCGCATACAAGCGGAATATATCGCGGAGATAAAGCTCAGAAATCTCAACAGAGAATATATCCTCAACAAGATATCCGAGATAGAGGACCTTCGCAAAAAGATCGCGGAGAGTGAGGAGATACTCGCAGACGAGTATAAACAGAAGCAGCTCATAATCTCCGAGCTTACCGAAATAAAAAAGAAATACGGTCAGCCGAGAAAGACCGAGATAGTCGGACAAAGCGAGATAACCGTATTCAACGAAAAGGACTTCGTCGAGCAGTACAACGCTCACTTCGTCCTTACAAGAGACGGATACTTCAAGAAGATAACCTCTCAGTCTATGAGAGGAAACGACGAGCAGTATCTCAAGGACGGTGACTGCATAGTATCCTCCTTTGATTCCGACAACAATGCGGAGCTTGTCTTCTTTACCACGCTCGGACAGATATACCGTGTGCGTGCAAGCGAGTTGAAGACCCAAAAAGCAAGTGCTATAGGTGATTATCTCCCCAATATTCTCAAGATGGAGGAGAACGAAAAACCGATAGCTATGATGGATATCCGCGAGTATCCCGAGGAGGACAGTATAATCTATATCTTCGAAAACGGCAAGGGCGTAAGGATACCCCTATCGCTCTACGCTACCAAGGGTGCAAGAAAGAAGCTCACCGGCGCATTCTATGCTGACAGCCGCGCGGTAGGCGTATTCAGGCAAAAGAAGAATAACGACTTCGATATTCTTCTTCTCTCGACCGACGACAGAGCTATCGTACTTTCAAGCTCGGCGGTAGAAATCAAGACTACAAAGAAGAGCAGAGGAACTCAGCTCTTCACTCTGAAGAAGGGTGCAAGCCTTAAGCTTGCAACAACAGAGATAGAGCCTTACATCGGCTCCTCTAAGGGCTTCAAAAAGTACAAGTTCCCCGCAACCGGTACTCTTCTTAAAAATCAGCTTTCCTTTGACGATTGAGCTTTACTGTGTAAGCACTAACCAAACAAGAGGTAAACAATGAAAAACGCAAAAAAACATATTATGATATTTATTTGTGCGGTACTGGTGTCCGCTATATGCACGGTAGCCGTATTTGCTGTAGCCGACTATGACAGCTCGGCAGATCCGCTCATATCCCAGTCATACCTCATAAAATATATCAACGATAACGTTATGACTCCGTATGAGACTAAGTTTTCCACTCTCGAGAAAAAGCTTATGGCTATAGAGGAGCTCCTTGCAACGCAGGGAGGAGAGATCAACGACACCAACGAAAACACTCTCAACACTCTTCTCGCAATAATCAACGACCTCGACGCTCTCGAAAAGAGCATGAACGATCTCACGATAAAGAACGGTGAACTCGAGCAAAAATACCAGGCGTCGGTAAATGAAAATCAGAAGCTCAAAAAGGAGATCGCCGATATAAGACAGCAGATAGCCGATATTATATCCGACTCGGGTCTTGAGGACCTAAAAGCTCTCGAAGAAAAATACAACAGCCTTCTCTCCGAGATAACCTCTCTCAAGAGCTCCACAAGCTCTATTCAGGCAAGCTTTACAAACATATCCAAATCATACGTAGAGCTTCAAAAGGAGGTATACAGGCTGAATCAGACACTCAAGGAGCTTTCCGTAACAGACTCCTCGGTGCTCACAGACCTCCTCAATCTTTCAAGCAAGGTTTCCGAAATGGGATTCACACTTACCGAATTTATAAACAAAAATATGTCCTTTGAGCTCGTTCGTCTTGAAAAGGGCGACAGTATTATAGCAAAGGGCTCGGTCTCGGTCATGCTCCAGTACGGTGATGCGGTAATAACCTCTCCGAAGAGCCAGTACGGAACGAATATGGAGTATACAGATCTTACCTCCGGACTCATTCTCAAGGACGGAGACGTTCTCCCCCTCAATCACAACGTATTCATTCCCGGCAACGGAAGAACGGGTATACTCTGCACGGGAGAATACGGAATATACATTTTTGTTGGCGGTGACTTTGAAATAATCAAGGCCGGCACTCAGATCCCCGAGGACACCACACCCGGAGACACGGTGACCGAAGGCACGCAAGGCGGCACGGAAACACCCGAAACTCCTTCTGCGGGAGATGCGCAGGAAAGCGCACCCGTTCCCGCGGGAGCATAAGCATGGGGTACATAGCATGAGTAATAAAAAAACTCCAAGCTCTACGCTTATCGTAAGAATAGTTGCTTTTATTCTTGCCTTTCTTATGATCGCCGGCGTAGCCTATTACGTGGTCGCTTCTATTCTCGTCTCGGTATCGGCAAACGATATAAAGCTTGACGACTATAAAATAAGCGGAGACACAAAAAAGAACATCTACGTAGCCTGCGGACTGCATTTCGGTGACGACCCGGAGGTTTGTCCCACGCCGAGATCCGCCAACGGCTTTATCATAGGCGAGGCGTACGTCGACACTCAAAAACGTGAGTTCTACCCTTATATTGTCGCAGACGAAGCGAAGGAAATACTCGTCGCACAGATAAGCCACCTGAAGCTTTCCGAGGGTCTTTACATTCCGTGTGCGGAATCCGAGGCGACCATTCTTCCATACCGTGTTGAGATAAGCTCAAGCTCAAAGGATATCTGGGCAATGCAGGAGGACATAAACAAGACACTCGGTGTTGATGAAAATATGTTCTGCGCAAAGGCGGTTTCTCTCGGTAAAAAAGCACTCAGATACGGATCATTTACAGATGCCACAAGCGCGAGCGTTTACGCAGGTGAGGTTGGTGCACTTATAGCCGAAAAATACTCCGGGATCGACGTCAATATATCTATTCCCACGGGTACCGGAGTTTGCTTTATAAACAAGACAAACGGAAAGGTCCTCTTCGAATATGACAACGGCGGAGATTTCACCTATGCTCCCGCTATCTATCCGATATCAAATTCCGACGGCTCTCAGACGGGAACCACTCTTGCAAGCGGAATGACCTATTTCGATGCGATCCTCTTTCTCCGCGACGGAAATATGATAAACACCACCAATCTCGTCGCTCTTGACACCTACATTCAGGGAGTTCTTCCTTCGGAGATATATTCCACGTGGCCGATAGAGGTTCAGAAGGCGTTCGCCATAATCGTGCGCTCGTACACGCTTTCGGTGCTGTGCGGGAAGCACTACTCAAACTATCACGTTGATATGTGCGCTACCGCCTGTTGTCAGGCCTACAAGGGCAGAGCAAATATAAACGAGCTTGTAATAGAGGCCGCAAATTCCACCAAGGACAGAATAATGACCTATAACGGCTCTCTTGTAACTACCTATTACGCAGCCGTGCACGGTGGCGAAAGCATCTCGAACAACCACGCATGGGGCGGAAGCGCAAGAGGATATCTCCCGTCTCAGAAGACCCCGTGGGAAAAGTATACCACGTATACGAAGAACCGCGGCGTGTGGTTTGCCGAATTCACTCCGCAGGAGCTCGCTGACCAGCTGAGATCAAAGGGCTATACCGCTATAAAGAAGCCCATCGCTTCTGTAACGGTAAACGAAAGGGCCGGAAATACAAATTACGTATATAAGACAACGTATACGGATACAGCGGGAAACTCGGTAACTATTACGAGAACGAGTAAGAACTACTCGGCTCTCGGTCTTAAGTGCGCAAACTTCAATATAGCGCAAAACTCTGTGGACTATTACCTTGATCACGTTCTTTCGGTAAATATAGAGAGGACTACGGCTGAAAACAGTAATCCGCTTATGTCTTTATTCGACGTAATAACCGGAAACGGAATATTCTCCATAAACTCCGCAAGCGCAAAGGTCAATACCGCAAACGGCGTGTTCGGGCTTTCAAACGGTGCAAACTTCGCACTCACGGCAGAAGGATTAAAGCAGCTTCCCCAATACGAATTTGAGCTTTCCACTCCCGATGAAAACGGATACTACAAGGCGATAAACGTATATGAGGATACAGTTATAACCACCTTCTTAAAGCGTGAGAATATGAAATACGAAGCGTCAAAGGAAGGCAACTTCGTTATAGCAGGCAAGGGATGGGGACACGGTATAGGTCTGAGCCAATACGGTGCAAACGACCTCGCTCAGGTAGGAGCCGAATACGACCAGATCATAAAGGCCTACTATCCGAATACAAAAATAATTACGATCGACGAATATTTTTCTTAATATTACGTAGCTGTGCACGTCCGCCAAACGCGGATGTGCACGCTTTTTTGCGTTAAAAATAAGTTCATCAAATATATATTTTATTAACCTTTATATTTTTTGTGATTTGTGATATAATAACTTTGATTGGGGTAATTTTCCCTCTCATAAGATCTTCGAAAGGACTAAAAATCATGAATGCAATCGGTGCTATTTTTGAAAATATCCTGTCTTTCAACATTCTTGAAGACTGGAAGCTTGTCGTAATGTGGGCTATAGGCGGCCTGCTTATATATCTCGCGATAGCCAAAGAAATGGAGCCTACACTTCTTCTTCCCATGGGCTTCGGAGCAATACTCGTAAACCTTCCGAACTCGGGTGCAATAAACCAGTTCAACGAGGCCGGCGAAATGATAGTTGAAGGTCCTCTTTCAACCCTCTTTAACGCAGGTATCGCAAACGAGCTCTTCCCTCTCATTCTCTTTATCGGTATCGGAGCTATGATAGACTTCGGCCCGGTACTCACAAATCCCAAGCTCATGATATTCGGAGCTGCGGCTCAGTTCGGTATATTTTTCACTTATGCACTTGCATCAATATTCTTTACTCCCGAGCAGGCAGCCTCTATCGGTATAATCGGTGCGGCTGACGGACCTACGGCTATCGTTATCGCAAACAAGCTTCTCGGAGCGGACAGCGAAATAACAAGTGCCATCATGGTCGCGGCATATTCGTATATGGCTCTCGTTCCCATTATTCAGCCTCCCTTCATAAAGATGTGCACCACAAAGAAGGAACGCCTCATCCGTATGGTATACGAGGGCAAGGAGGTCTCAAAAACTACGAGAATACTCTTCCCGATAATCATAACTCTCGTTGCGGGCCTCTTCGTTCCCGAATCTGTATCCCTTGTCGGATTCCTCATGTTCGGTAACCTCATCCGTGAATGCGGAGTTCTCAACTCTCTCTCCGAAACTGCACAGAAGGTTCTCGCAAATCTTATTACTATATTCCTCGGAATCACTATCGCATGTCAGATGCAGGCGGATAAGTTCCTTCAGTTCAACACTCTTCTCATTCTCGGACTCGGACTTGTAGCATTTATATTCGATACCGTCGGCGGTGTTCTCTTTGCAAAGTTCCTCAACCTCTTCCTCAAGAAGAAGATAAATCCGATGATAGGCGCTGCCGGTATCTCCGCATTCCCGATGTCGGGACGTGTCGTACACAAGATGGGCCTTGAGGCGGACAACCAGAACTTCCTTCTCATGCATTCTATCGGTGTAAACGTGTCCGGACAGATCGCATCTGTTATAGCGGGCGGTATTATCCTCGCTCTCTTCTCATAAGCTTAAGGAGGTTTAGTTATGATCACTGCACTTAAAATATTCGGTATATTCGAACAGTTTGAGCCTATGAACTTTATTACCAATTTCGCTACTGTAGGCGCAGGCATGCTCGGCATATTCATAGTTATCGGAATAATCATTCTTTCTATAGTACTTCTCAATTCACTTACCAAGAAGAGACCTAAGAAGGAAAAAAAGAATAAATAAAAAGATCCCGTTGAGAAAAACTCTCAACGGGATTTTTTATACAACGCTCGTCTTTTCGAAGCACGAGCGAGCCGTGTTTTTGCGTCTCGCTTACGTTGTTAATTTTTATTATTTCTTCTTTGCAGCATCGTAACGAGCGCCGGCTGCTTCGGCTCTTGCGTTTGCCGCCTCGACTCTTGCCGCGTTTTCCTCACGCATCTTTGCCGTTCTCTCGGAGGGTCTCATATGAGCGTCATCCCAAGACTTCTTTGCATCAGCTTTTGCCTTCGCATAGGTGTTGTGACCTCTGTTTTCCTCGAAGTTTGCCTTAGCTTCTGCCTTTGCCGCCCGAAATTCTGCCTTGTCAACTTCGTGTTGCGCCTTTGCGCTATCCTTCATATCCTTGAATGCTTTCTTAAAAAAATTTATCATTGCTTTATCTCCTTAAATTTGACCTTTTACTTTGTGCATTTATTATACACCTTGATTTTTTGCGTTCTGATTACGAAACGTTTGTGTTTTGTTAAAAACAAAAGATCCCGAAAAACTTTTCGTCCTTCGGGATCTTTTATGCGGTTTATTTATCAGTACAGTCCGGAAAAATCGTTATATACCGTGTCCTCACTGTCCGTAGTATCGACGGGAATTGAGGTCGTAACGTCATCGCCCCTCGTCGTTGTGGTCTCACTGCTCGGCGGAGGGGGCATTGTAATTATCGGTTCTGTGGTAACGTACGGATCTGACGTAACGGTAGAAGTGCCCACCGTTGTATCGGGCGGAGTAAACAGAGTGATCTGTCCCTTTTCACCGTTATCCGAAATTACTATATCTTTATTAACACAGCACGTAAAGGCAAGCATAAAAAGGAACGCAAGCACTATCACTGCCATGAGCTTTATTCTGTTTTCCTTCATAGCTACCTCCGTTTTTCTTGAATATAGTATATCATAAAACTCTGCTTTTGTCAAGTGTGAGCCGCAATTGTTCACACAAGTTTATCAGAAGGGATAAAAGAGGATATTTTCTTTCGGGAATTTTCTTTCGACGAGCATCTCATACGCGTCGTCGAGTCCGAAATAGACGGTGTCTGCATTGTGGCTATCGGATGACATTATCACCTTACCTCCCATTGCACCTATATAATCGATAAGACCTGCAGAAGGATACGGCTTTGTCTTATACGAACGAGAGATCGCCCCCGTATTTATTTCAAAGGGCTTGCCATAAGGAATAAGGTTATCTATAGCGTCCGTAGCCGCCTTGATAAAATCCTTTCCCTCCTCGTCAAAGCGAGGATTCTTTTCGTTGAATTTATAGAGAACGTCGAGATGTCCCACTATATCCGCACCCGTTTTTTCAAGCACGTCGCCGACAAGAAGGAAATAATCCTTTGCCAGAGCGAGGTAATCTCCTCCGTAAAGCCTTTGCGTACATTCATCGGTATCTCTTGCACTTTTATCAACAGGAATATAGAAGCCGTCTTTTTCGACGTAATGGACAGAGCCTATGGCATAATCGAATTTCGTTTTGTCGTACACCGTATAGTAGTCGGCCTCGATACCGCAATAGACCTTTATTTTGTCCTTGTATTTTTCTTTATACAGATTTACGTTTTCGATATACCGGTCGGTTGCTTCGGGTAGCATACACCACGAATGGTCTATAGGCGTATATCCGTGCTCGGAAAAGCCCACAGCCTCTCCTCCGTTATCTATTGCCGCAAGTATCATCTCTTCGACGGTATTCTTTCCGTCGGCAAACGTGGTGTGCATATGAAAATTCGTTTTTACCGTTTTGCACTTGAAGGTCATAATTATTCCTCTCGGTGATATTATTTCTTTTTAGCCCTCTTATCCGCATTTTTCGTTTTGTAGGGCTGTCGGGCATTTTTTCCTTCCCTGCGTGCGTCAAAGCCGCCAACTTGCTTTGTCCTTTTATCGGGACGATCATTTCCGGACTTTTGCGGTCGGGATGCTCCTTTACCGCGGGGATCGGGTCTTTTTCCACCCTCCGGACGCACGAGGCACCCTTCTCCGTAGCCTATAAGGTCTTCCCTTCCGCATTTTCTTATTGCCTTTCTTACAAGGTCTGCATTCTGCGGTCTGGAGTACTGAAGAAGTGCTCTCTGCATCTGCTTTTCATTATAATCATCGGCGACGTAAACCTTCTTACCGGTAAGAGGGTTTATATGTGTATAGAACATTACTGTAGATACGGTTCCGGGAGTCGGGTAATAATCCTGCACCTGCTCGGGAGAGTATCCTTCTTTTTTAAGCTGGCACGCAAGATCGAGCGCGCATGAAAGAGTGGAGCCCGGGTGGCTGGACATAAGGTAGGGTATAAGGTACTGCTCCTTACCTATCTCCTTTGTAAGCTCAAAGAATTTCTTTCTGAATGCGGAATAGACCGAATAGTTAGGCTTGCCCATGCAGAGCAGGACCTCGTCCGAGCAGTGCTCGGGTGCTACCTTGAGCTGCCCGGAAATATTATCACGGACGAGCTTTCGAAAGAAGCTGTCGTCCTTATCGTACATAAGATAGTCGAATCTGATGCCCGATCTGATAAATACCTTTTTGACTTTTGGAAGTGCCTCTACCGCTTCTATAAGCTTAATATATTCGCTGTGGTCGACCTTAAGATTTTTACACGGAGTAGGAGCGAGGCACTTTCTGTTTGCGCACACTCCGTCCTTAAGTTGCTTGTCGCAGGACGGATATCTGAAATTTGCCGTCGGTCCGCCTATATCGTGTATATATCCCTTGAAATCGGGCATCTCTGTTATAAGCTTTGCCTCGGAGACTACACTTTCTATACTTCGTGAACGCACGGTGCGTCCCTGGTGGAAGGCAAGAGCGCAAAAATTACATCCGCCAAAGCAGCCGCGATTATGAGTTACAGAGAACCTTACCTCCTCTATTGCGGGAACGCCGCCGTCCTTTTCGTATATCGGATGGTAGCTTCTCATAAACGGAAGAGAGTACACCTTATCAAGCTCTTCTCTTTCGAGCGGAGGCATGGGAGGATTCTGAACGAGCATCTTTGCGTCGTAATGCTCGATTATCGCCTTGCCGTTTATAGAATCCTGATTTTTATACTGAACACCGTATGCTCTTGCATACTCGGCTTTATCTGTTTTCAGCACGTTGTAGTCGAACTCATCCGCAACAGGAAAATTGACCTTTTCACCATCCTTACAGATATAGCACGTGCCTCTCACGTCCCTTATTTTTTTAACGGGAACGCCCTTATCGAGAAGGCGGGCAAGTCTCAGAAGAATGTTCTCTCCCATCCCGTACGTGAGAATATCCGCCCCCGAATCGACAAGGATCGAGCGTCTGACCTTGTTATCCCAATAATCGTAGTGGGCAAATCTTCGCAGGGAGGCTTCGAGCCCTCCTATTATTATAGGGACGTCTCCGTATGCTTCTCTTATTCTGTTACAGTAAACTATAGTTGCTCTGTCGGGTCGGAGTCCCATTTTCCCGCCCGGTGAATAATAATCGTATGAACGTTTCTTTTTAGATGCGGTATAGTGAGCTACCATAGAGTCGATATTTCCCGCAGATACGAGGAATCCGAGTCTCGGCTTTCCGTATTCCTTAAAGGCATCGGCGCTCTTATAATCGGGTTGGGCAAGTATAACCACAGAAAAGCCCGCATCAACGAGCACCCGCGAAATTATTGCCGCGCCAAAGGAGGGATGGTCGACGTAGGCGTCTCCGCACACGTAAACGAAATCCGGTCTTCCTATTCCCTGCTTTTCCGCTTCTTCTTTATTTATAGGTAAATACGGCATACAAAACCTCCGATAAGATCACATACATATATATTATACAACATTTTCGCTCTTTTGTCAACCTGAAATTTTGTATCGAAAACAAAAGAGAGCGGCTGATCATTTCAGCCGCCCTCTCTAGATCAATCTCCGAGCTTTCGGTTGATCTCCTTTGTGGACTCGCTCCATTCGGTAGCGTGAGCAACGTAGTATTCTATCCAATTGTTACTTGAGGATACCTCTCTGAATGCGCTGAACACACCTATCTGTGTTCCGAATATACGCGCGCTGTCAAAGACGAGCTTTTCGCATATAAGATCTATCATCTCGGTATTCTCTTTGGTAAGTATGTCGGCTCCTAAGGTATCGACATATACGTTTGCAACGTCAAGCCCGTAATACTGAAGGCGGTTAAGTGCAAACGAGGCGAGCTCCTTATCATCCGTATTCCGAGGAATACTGTAATGAGTCACCCAGAAGCTGTGAAGCGTCCTGTAATCGTCGTTCGTGCTCGTTTCATATATCGGAATGGGAATTATACCGACCTTGAAGCTAACGTCTGTAAGACCGGTCTTTACGTTTGAAAGATTGCCTAAATTAAACATAACGTTTCCGTGTGCGAATCCCGCTCCCGTTCCCGCGGCCGCATTTGCCTTGGCGTCTATCGGAATAAATGCAACGTCGCTGTTATCGTTGAGAAGCGAATATGCGTATTTTGTGAATCTTATAAACTCCTCGTCGCTCTCAAGCTCTGTAAGCTTGAGTGAACCGTCCTCGAGATTTTCGGCAAAGCTATAACCTGCGCTGTAAAAAATATCGTCAAACGCAACCTTACCCGACATTGTAAATCCGTATTCGGTCTTATCTCCCGTCGCAGTACTGTTACCGAGCGCAAGCTCCTCAAGCTTTTCGTACGTCCATTTCTTTTCGTTTACAAGCTTGTAAATATCAATACCCGGATAGTATTTTTCAAGCATATCGAGATTTACGTGAACGACAGACATGTTCTGTATATAGGTAGGCGTTATAAGTCCGGTGAGCGAGTATATAGCGTTATTTACTCTCGCGGCATTCTCATAAGCCTCCGGCCAAAAACCCGTTCCAAGCTTTAAATACTTATAAGTATCGTCATCGGCGAGGTTCGCAAAAAAGCCCTTCACAGCCATTTCACCGCAGATAGGAGCGTAGCATCCGACGATATCGTACGCTTTATCTCCCGATTCTGCCTGGTTTGCTTCAACAGCCTTTATAAAACCTGCCTTGTTATCCCAGTTCCCGTTTTTTGACGTAACGTTGAAATCTATTTCGTTATGCCAACCTATATCAACGATACGCTTATATAGCGCTTCCTTAAAAACGTCTCCCGATCCGCCTTCAAACAAGAACTCGGAATCCACTACCTCTTTCCACGTAAAGACAGAAACTGTTTCATTCCATTTTATCGTTCCGAGGGGAGGCTCTGTCTCTTCCGGAGTCGTTTCATGTGTGCTTTCTCCCGTCTCCTGCGACTGAATGTCAGTAGTAATCTCTTCCGAATGCTCCTGTTTTTTTGAACATGACGCAGGAAACACTACGAGAAAAGAAAATATCAGCACAAATGATATAAACTTAATATTTTTCATTATAGGACACCTATGACAGTTCAAGCATCAACCGAGGCTCTGGTTTATCTTGCTTATTGCGGTATTCCACTTGCCCTTACTTGCGTTATAGTATGATACCCAGTTCTTAGAGGACGCGGCCTTTCTGAACGCACTGAATACGTCAATATACGCACCGAATACACGGCCGGTATCAAAAACTATACTGTCGTGGATAAGATCAAACATCACTGCGTTTTCAACCGTTTCAAGGAAGCGACCCTTAAACATTGTGTCATACCACGTGGGTGTGAGGTTTCTGTAAGCGTCGCTCGCAAGTGCCTCGAGAGTAAAGGATGCAAACGCCTTATCATCGCTGTTCTGAGGAACACTGTAGAGCGTTGTCCAGAAGGTCTGAACCGTATAGTAATCTGTCTGTGTATTATACTTTGAGGTGTTATACATAGGCATGGGGAGTATACCGAGATTAAAATCAACGTTTGTAAGAGAAGTCTGTACGTCGTCACCGCTTCCGAAATTAAACATAACGTTGCCTGCCCGGAAGCCCGCTCCGGTTCCCTTTGCGGCGTCTGCAGTTGCGTTTATCGCAAGTATAGCCACGTCGGGATTATCATTGAGAAGAGAGTAAGCATACTCGTAAAAGTCAAGGAATCTTTCGTCCGTCGCAAGCTCTGCAAGCTTTATAGAACCGTCGTCAAGGTTATCTATAAAAGTAAAGCCCGCGCTGTAGAAGATATTGTCGTAGGTAACGTTATTGGGCATGGTAAGACCGTATTCTCTCTCAGCGCCTGTAGCCGAGCTCTTTCCGAGAGCAAGCTCCTCGAGCTTTTCGTACGTCCATTCCTTATTCTCAACGAGCTTATACACGTCAACGCCCGCGTTGTACTTTTCAACGAGGTCGAGATTCACGTGACACATCGACATGTTTCGGATAAAGGTAGGGGTGATATCTCCCGTAACCGCATATACCGCGTTATTTACCTTTGCGCTTCCGAGAAGGTCGTCCGGCCACCAAGGCTTTTTAAAGTTTATGTATGGGAAGAGATCGTCGTTTGACAGGTCGTCAAAGAAGCCCTTTACCGTCATATCTCCGCTTATAGCGAAATAGCAACCGACGATATCGTATGCGTTATCCCCCTCTTCACTCTGGTTTGCCTCTACCGTTTTGATAAAGCTGTCCTTTGCATCCCAGTTGCCCGATTTTGATTCTATTTTAAGTGTGATTCCGTACGTATCCTCGAGTCTCAGCTTACGTCTGTAGACCTCGTCTCTGACGGTGTCACCCGTCTCTGTGGCAGCCTCGAACTCCCAATAGAGCTGATCGCTCCACGTGAAAAGATATATCTCGTCATCCCACTTCTTATCCTTGGGAAGATCGTCCTTTTCGTAAGCGTCGCCGGGTCCGGTAGGAACTACCTCGGGGGTGGTAGTCGCATCAGATACTCCGCCGTCATCTGCGGGAGTAGTGATCTCGGGCTCTTTGTTTCCCGCACATGCTATCATCGACGTGAGAAGCATCATAAGAACGAGAGTAAAAGATAGTACCTTAACGTTTTTCTTCATATTTACAGCCTTCCTTTCAACTTTAAAGACATTCTTTCTGTTAAATTATATTATACATTATTTTTTGGCTTTTGTCAAGGTAATACTAAGAAAAGAAAAAAGAAACGGGCGCACGAATTACGTGCGCCCGTCCGCTTTTGACGGATCAATATATACGGTCAAGCTATATAAGCTCACAGACCCGCAAAAATTATTTTACTCTGATCAGTTGCCGAGGCTCTGGTTGATGTTATTGATCTGAGCTTCCCAAGCAGGAGCATTCGCTGTGTAGTAGGATACCCAGTTGGAAGTAGAAGAAGCTTTTCTGAAGCAACCGAAGAGCTGGCTACCGCCGTTGTTGTTGATCTGTGTACCGAATATACGGCCTGTATCGAATACGATACCGTCGTGGATTATATCGAACATTTCAGCGTTTTCGGGTGTTTCAAGGAAACGGCCCTTGAACATCGTATCATACCATGTAGGTGTGAGGTTTCTGTAAGCGTCACTTGCAAGAGCTTCGAGAACGAAGGATGCGAAATCCTTGTCATCGCTGTTCTGAGGAACGCTGTAGAGTGTTGTCCAGAAGCCCTGTACTGTGTAGTAGTCGTTCTGAGTCTTGTGAACGTCTGTCTTGTACATAGGCATAGGAAGAATACCAACGTTGAAGTCAACGTTTGTGAGAGAGTTCTGAACGTCAGCAGCAGAACCGAAGTTGAACATTACGTTGCCTGCCTGGAAGCCTGCGCCTGTACCCTTGGATGCATCAGCCTGAGCGGTGATAGCAAGGAGAGTTACGTCAGCATTCTCGTTGAGAAGTCTGTAAGCGTAGTCATAGAAATCAAGAAATCTCTCGTCAGAATCGAGATTTGCAAGCTTGATAGAACCGTCCTCAAGGTTGTCAACAAGGAGGAAGCCTGCACCGTAGAGCATGTTGTCATATGTAACGTTGTTAGCCATTGTGAGACCGTATTCGCGGTCAGCACCTGTAGCTTCGCTGTTACCGAGAGCGAGCTCCTCGAGCTTTTCGTATGTCCATTCCTTATCTTCAACTATCTTGTAGATGTCGGTGCCTGCGTTGTACTTTTCAACGAGGTCGAGGTTAACGTGGCACATGGACATGTTTCTGATAAACGTAGGTGTGATATCACCTGTTGCAGCGTAAACTGCGTTGTTGATTCTCGCACTACCGAGAAGGTCAGCAGGCCACCAGGGCTTAGAGAGATTGATATAGGGGAAGAGCTCCTTGTCAGAAAGGTCATCAAAGAATCCCTTAACTGTCATGTCGCCGCTGATACAGAAGTAGCAGCCTACGATATCGTATGCAAGCTCGCCCTCTTCGGACTGGTTAGCTTCAACGGTCTTGATGAAGCTTGCTCTGTGATCCCAGTCACCCGACTCGGAGTCGATCTTGAGAGTGATACCGTATGTATCCTCAAGTCTTACCTTACGTCTGTAAACTTCGTCCTTAACCGTATCGCCTGTTTCTTCTGTTGCAGAGAACTCCCAGTAAAGCTGGTTGCTCCAAGAGAAGAGATAGATCTCGTCATCCCACTTCTTGTCCTTGGGGAGATCGTCTACTTCATAACCGTCAGCGTCTGTGATAACGCCTGTTGTAGTGTTTTCAGCAGGTGTTGTTACTACGTCACCGGAGGGAGTAGTAACCTCGGGCTCCTTATTGCCGTTACATGCTACGAGAGCTGTAAAGAGCATTACGAACACGAGTACGCATGAAAGTACTTTGGTAATTTTCATAATTGCCTCCAAATTTATTTTGCCTTTCGGCTTTCACATTTTGTCTGCACGAAGAAAAGCCGCCCGCAAACATTTTTCGTTCTCCGTTGCCGTACATCAATGATAAACGAGTGTTTCGAGCTGCCGTTCCGAGTGTCAGACTTGTTTCTCGGGCTCCGATATGTTAAACAGATACCCTTTCAATCATATATTATACACCATAAGCAAGTTAAAATCAATGGCTTTTACGATTATGCGATATGTTTTTTCCGACTCGTTTGCTTTTGCTTATTGCTTTTCACCAACTTATTTATTCAAAGCATATATTTTAAGTGCAAAGAGCATAGAAGTATTTACGTAATGATGATCTGCGCGCCGGCAAAAGAAATTAAATCGCTTTTTTTACGCGTTCACTATTGACTTTTTTAAGATACGGTGATATAATATATTCATATATACCGAAAGGAGATCGTTATGAAACATAACAGTACAAAAAAATTAATCGCTTTTGCTCTTATTTTTGCAATGAGCTTTACTCTTCTCGTTGCATGTAAATCGGGAGACGGAAGCACAGCAGGCACAACCACTGCAGATCCTTCCACAACTCCTGCGGACACAACTACAGGGGCTGCTACGACAACAGAAGCCGCTACAACAACTGAGGCTGCCACAACAACCGAGGAGCCTGCGGCACAGAAGGATCATGTGATCGAGAGTCTCTCATGGTATCTCGGATACGTAGGCTCTGACACAAACTCAAGCTGGGCAAACAAGCTCAACAAGACGGGTGGCATGTATTCCTACAGTGATATCATCAACCTCGGTCCCGTAGGCACCACGATCACATTTACGGACGATAACACAAACTCTAACGGTGACACAAACTATGCGTCTGCTGCCGCTTACGTTTTTTCCTCTTGGAAGGAAGAAGGCGGAGCATGGAAGCTTGATCTTAGCGGATACAACGCAAACGGTACCGATGCAAATCAGGTTACTGCAGACGGTGCAAGAACGTACACTTACACCACTACAAAGGAAAATGAGTGCATAAGACTCTGCTTCCGCTCGGGTCAGTCCACGTCCTTTACTCCCGCGGCTTTCCCGAAGGTCACGGTAACCTCAACCAAGGCTCCTGTAATCGTATTTGAAGCGGAAGATATCGTTACCACAACCGTTCCCTCCGCTCCTACAGGAACAGCTCTCAACGTCAACTGGAATATCGGTTACGTAGGCTCTTCCACAAACGGATACGGTTATGCTAACGGAATCAACTCCACAGAAGTAAACTATGCATATACAGACGTTATCGAGATAGCAAAGAAGGGCACAAAGCTCACATTCACAGACAAAAACGGCGGTTCCACATCCGCTAACGCATACGTTCTCTCCTTCTGGAAGAAGGATGGCAACAACTGGGTCATCGACCTCTCCAAGTACAACATTCCCGGCGGTGGACAGTACGTAATTTCCTCCGGTTCCGCAGGTGTCGTATACACATATATTTCAAGCGAGGACAACGAATGCGTTCGCTTCTGCTTCCGCTCTAACGGAACAAGCAACAAGCCCACGATCTACTCCTCCGAAACAAACGAGCCCGGTACTCTCCAGGAGCAGGTGAATGCCGCAGACGCTCTCAATAAGTGGATAGAATCCGACAAGAACAGAGCGTTCTATGATTCTCTCAAGGGAAAGACCTTTACCGTTATCGGTGACAGCTATCTTGCAGGAAACGGTCTCGACAAAACTCTCGTATGGCCCGCACTTCTTGCAAAGAAGTACGATATGGTTTATAATAACTACGGTATGAACGGCTCTACCATGTCAAACTACGTTACCACCAACAATCCTATGGTAGTAAGATACACCAATATGGTAAACAACAACCCCGATATCGTTATCATTGAGGGCGGACGCAACGACTACAACAAGAACGTTCCGATAGGCGAGAACGGAAGCGTCGACACAAAGACAATGAAGGGTGCGGCAAGATACCTTATTACCAAGGTAAAGGAAAAGTATCCTAACGCTCTTATCATCTGCCTCACAGTATGGGAAGTAGGCGGAAACAAGAACAGTGCAGGCAACTACTGCAGCGATTACGGTAAGGCTCTTATCGAGGTATGCAACGATATGAAGGTTCCCTGCATCAACGCAATGGACCAGACGGCTACGGGCGTAAAGATGACCGATGCAAGCTTCAGATCAAAGTATTGCATGAATCCCAACGATATAAGCCATCTCAACGCTGACGGAATGAAGCTCGTATTCCCCGTATTCGAAAAGGCTATCGCAGACTTCTACGCTGCAAAGACTTCTTCCGCATCCTGACAAAATAAAAAAGAGGCTGTCGGACGGCAACCTCTTTAAAATAAATAGAGGAGAAAACAAAATGAGTGAATACATTGAAATACTCAAGGGTATAAAAATAAATGCTCTCGGTGACAGCTATCTTGAGGGTGACAAGCTCGAAAGACAGTACACGTGGCCGAGGCTTATCGCTGAAAAATACGGCATCGAATTTACCAACTTCGGAAAGAACGGCTCTACTATGTCAAACTACGTAGACACCAACAAGCCGATGGTCGAAAGATGGCGTGATATGCCTGACAACGATCCCGACATAGTTATGCTTGAGGGAGGCAGAAACGATTACAACAAATCGGTTCCCCTCGGCGAGGACGGCACAATGGACACGAAAACGATGAAGGGCGCGGCAAGATATCTTCTGACAGAGCTCAAAAAGAAATATCCCAACGCAAAGCTCATCGCCATGACCTGTTGGGAGGTAGGCGGCAAGGAAAACGCTGCGGGAAATATGTGCAGTGACTACGGCCGCGCGCTCCTTTCGGTTTGCGAGGACATGGGAGTTGAATGTATCAACGCTCTCGACGCAGACTCTGTGGGAGTATATATGACAGATCCGGCATTCCGCGAAAAATACTGCCAGCACGCAAACGATATAAGCCATCTCAACGCAGAAGGAATGAAGCTCGTTCTTCCCATGTTTGAGAAGAGATTTGCAAAGCTTCTTGCGGACTGATAAACATCTAATTAAAACAGCCGTCTCATGATCACCCTGAGACGGCTGTTTTTAATAAATTCATTCTTCTGCGGAAAGAATAACCTCTTTCCCGTCTGCTCTTATATTGCTTGCATAGAGCCTTCCGACCTTTCCTCTGTTATCAAGGACAGGCATCTGCGGATCCTCTGTGAGATTCTCGGTCGTGATGTTTTCGAGAATAAGGCTATCTATCCTCGACTCCTCTCCTATAAATACGGTAGGTATCGGTATGAGCTCTTCCCTTCTGTGAAGATCGGATATTTTAATATTTTTTATCCTCGTATCCTCTTCTATATATATCAGGGGATAAACGTAAGAGGTAGGCTTCTTATTATAAACGGGAAGCCTTTTTGCTTTCGAAGCGTAAATATTGTCAAGCGTTATTGAGTCATATTCTCCCTTCGTCTCGCCCTTGAAATACTTAGTAAGTCCTATACAGTACTGAAAATAGGTTCCGTGAACGTTTGACACGTGCACGTGCGACACCTTGTTTTGGACTGTAAGCATTCTGAGTGCGCTGTGGCAATCCTCCGCGTATATTCCGTTTATATCTATATGCGAGATAGGTCCGTTCGTACCCTCGTCGGCATTCAGCGCGACAAGGTCGTCGTAGCACGCTCCCTTGAGATTGCGTATATGTCCAAAGTGGCAGTTCCCATCTATATGTATGCCGTCCATATTGCACGCCAGAGGGTTTCCGTAATTAAAATCAAATATAATATCCTCAACCGTAAAATAGGATACCGTATCGAGAGTTACCGCAAAGTTGACGGGATCCTTCAGTGTCAGCGAGGATATAACGAGACCCTTTACGTTATAGAACAAAAATCCGAAGCCGCAATAATCACCGTCACCAAAATTTTTTGTCTGGATAGGGTTAGGCAGCTGCTCAAGATTGTTGAAGTTCCATATACCGCCTCTTACCTCTATATTCTCGCACGGATGATCGGGAGAGTAAGAGCGAAGCTGCTCCCAGAGTCCTACTCTCGGAACGTGATCCTCTCTCTTGGTGGTTTTATTCTTCAGCATAAGACAGTTTGAGCCCTTTGCCAGTCTTATTTCCGCAAATCGCGGCAGAACGAGTCTGAAGTTTGAAGGAAGCTCGAGCGGCTTTGAAATGAGATAAAATTTCTTCGGTGCGGGAAGCGAGACCTCGCACACTCCCGAGTCTATAAGCTCCTGTATTCCGAGCGTATCGTCGTGTATACCGTCTCCGTATATCATATGTGTTCTCCTTTTTTCAAAACAACCGCAAGATCATATGCGACCTTGCGGTTTAAAGTCTGGTATCATATCAGTTGTTTTTATCGGCATTAAGCTTTGATCATTACCCTTCCGCAATTTCTCAGACAAACAGACAATCGTGGAAGGCTCTTGTCATAACCCTTCCTATTCCGTCTGCCATAAGCGCAAAGCCGAGATCGTTGGGGTGACATCCGTCGACCGTACATGCGTCCTCGAACGGTCCGCGGAAGAAGCCCTCTCCGTCGATATAATAAACTCTCTTATCTCCGAGAGCAAGCGCACGCCTGTAGCTTTCCTCAATAACGAAGCGCGCCTTAGCCGCTGCAAGTCTGTTTATCTTGACGTCGGGTCTGGATATCATTATATAGGGAATATCGGGGTTCTTTGCTCTTATTGTTTCGTAAAGAGCGAAATGAGTGTTTGCAAGATGCTCGGGATTCGGAGCATTGTGGTCGTAGTCCGAAACGAACATGCACATGGGAAGGTCAGCCATATATTCGCAGATAGCCTTTTCCGCTCTGCCGCTTCCCGAGAATCCGAGATTTACATGGTCAACGTTAAGCTCTCTGCTTATTATGCTCTGATATGCGTTGCCCGGTCTCGAGGCACAACCGCCCTGAGTGATAGAGCTGCCGTAGAATATGACAGGCTTATCGAATCTGTACTTGTCTCCGCTCTCCACTCTGCTTTCTCCGTCAAGCGCGATATAAAGGTCGGTAACGTCATTGTAAAGAGGGAAATTTATCGTTATCGAGCGCATCTTCTTGCTTCCGAATCTGACCATACCCTCAAAGCCCGTCTTCGTGTCGAGAGGTGGCTTATAAACTCCGCGGAAATCATTGTCTACGTAGAGGTCAAAGCCCGAGCTTCCGGTGGGGGCCATGTGAGGCATCATATGAAATGACTTCATGCCGACCTTTATGCCTACGTACGGTGAATCGGTCTTGAAGCGTACTCTTCCGCCCGCGGTGTGATAATTGAGATTTACAACGCCTGAATTCGTTTCCTTTGCTACGCTCTCGGGAATTCTGTGAAAGCGGCCGCTTTCGGTCTCACAGAGTCCGTAAAGATCGAACGGAGGCTTTCTGACGTCGTAAAAGGCTACGCCCTCATCCTTGATGCTGGTCTCGAAGATCATATTCTTATCTATCTTTTGTATCTCGGTCAATTTTTCACTCATAGCTGCACCTCTCGGTAGTTTTATAATTGTACTGTTATTTTATCACAACTCAAGAGAAAAGTCAATAGATATATAAAAAATACTCTTGACAAATCGCAAAAAAAGAGATATAATATTAGTGCGAGTTCGTAACCATCCTCGCTTCGGCATCGCCGATAATCAAAACTACGGGACAATAAAATCCTCTCCGTTCTGATTTCGTGCGGCGCACTATCTATGAAACGGAGTTTTTTTATGCAAAAACGAAAAATCACAAAAACCTCGGTAAAAGGTCTTACCGTCTCCGCAATGATAGCCGCCCTATACGTCGTTCTCTCCTACCTCTGTGAGGCTCTCGGTCTTTTCCGCGGGGCTGTGCAGATACGTCTGCCTGAGGCGTTGTGCGTGCTTTGCGCGTTCACGCCCTACGCTGTACCCGGAATGACGCTCGGCTGCTTCCTTGCAAATCTTCTTATGGGATGCGCTGTGATAGATATTATTGCGGGAACGCTTGCAACGTTTATCGGAGCATATCTCGGAAGGGCGATCATAAAGAGACGAGCTCTCTCATCTCTTTCGGTATTCGTCTCCACTCTGCCGACATTCATTGCAAATGCTCTTATAATGCCGCCGGTAATAAGCTATGCATACGGCAGCGATCAGGGCATATTTTTCGTATTTCTCACAGTAGGGGCCGGCGAACTCATCTCTGCGGTGATCTTCGGGACGCTGCTCGGACTTTCGCTGAAAAGGGCGTCCTTCCGCTTCTGAGCCTCTCTAATTTTAAACTTATCCTAAAGCACTTGTAATATTTTTTACGAGTGCTTGATTTTTTGCTCTGAATGTAGTATAATATTTATGTATGTATATTATTATATCATCCGAAAGGCTGAAAAAAATGAAGAAAGTAACTAAAGCAGTAATACCCGCGGCGGGGCTAGGAACGAGGATGCTTCCGATAGCAAGAGCTGTTCCCAAAGAAGCTCTTCCGATAGTTGACAGGCCCGCGATATCCTATCTCGTGGAGGAGGCAAAGCGCAGCGGAATTACAGACGTTCTTATCATCACGGGAAGAAACAAGGATTGTATAGAGGATTATTTTGATTTTTCTCCCGAATATGAGCAAAAGATATCCGCCAAGGGAGGAGATATTACTCTTCTGCGCGACAGCGCCTTTGCGGATATGAATATATATTTTCTTCGTCAGAAGCAGACAAAGGGGCTTGGGCATGCGGTAGGCTGTGCCAAGGCGTTTGTGGGAGATGAGCCTTTTGCCGTGCTTTACGGAGACGACATAATCTTTTCCGAGAAGCCCGTTACTCTTCAGCTCATCGAGGTCTATGAAAAATACGGCAAGGGCTGCGCCGGTGTAAAAGAGGTTCCCTCCGAGCTGGTGAGAAAGTACTGTACGCTGAAAACAGAAAAGATAGCCGGCACAAAAAATGAATTCCTTGTATCAGACATGATAGAAAAGCCGGGAGAAAACGATCCCGTATACTCAAACTATTCTATCCTCGGACGGGTAGTGCTTCCTCCCGAGATATTTGACATTATAGAAAACACCCCTCCGGGAGCGGGCGGAGAGATACAGCTTACAGACGCAATGAAGGTTCTCTCAAATGTTAAGGGAATGACCGCCGTAGACTTTGAGGGAGAAAGATACGATCTCGGATCCAAGCTCGGTTTTATGAAGGCAAACGTAGTAAAGGCACTTGAGCACGCTGAGATCGGCGAAGAATTCAAAAAATACATAAAGGAGCTTGCAAAGACGCTTTGATCCTTTGCACCAAAGAAAATGAATAACGAAAGAGTTTCAAAACACAACTACTATCTTGATATCGCCCAGACTGTTGCCGAGAGGTGCACGTGCATCAGAAGAAAATTCGGATCGATCATAGTAAAGGACGACGTCATAGTTTCCACAGGATACAACGGCGCTCCCAGAGGACGCAAAAACTGCTCTGATCTCGGTTTCTGCCTCCGCGACAAGCTCGGCATTCCGAGGGGAGAAAGATACGAGCTCTGCCGCTCTGTACATTCCGAAGCGAACGCTATCATCGCCGCTCCCAGAGACAGAATGCTCGGCGCAACGCTTTACATGGCGTGCGTTTCTCCGGCTGACGGCTCTCTCTATGCCGGAACAAACAACTGCATGATGTGCAAGAGGCTTATAATAAACGCCGGGATAGAAACCGTAATAATAAGAGACACCCCCACAGAATACAGAATAATAAACGTTTCGGATTGGATAGAGGATGACGATTCTCTGTCGGGAAAATTCGGATATTGATAACACAGGTAGGTCAGATATGTTCAAAAACAAAACGAAAAAGCTCTTTGTATGCACGCTCTGCATACTTCTCTCTGTTCTCTGCCTCTCTTCCTGCGGGGCGAGAATGAAGCTCACATTTGAAAGCGGAAGTATTGTAAGCGGAAACACAAAATACACTCCCGCTCCCATCTCATACAAGCCGAGAACCTATATTCCGGATGAAAAATTCGCTACTCTCGATCATCCCATATACGGAAAGATACATCTTTACGAGGTTGAGGGAACGAACGGAGGATGGATATACTGCCCCACAGACGATACTCTTTACAGAATATCCTCGGTTGCGGTACCCACACTCGAGATGATGGATCCTACGTCTATCCTTATATCAACAAACGGCAACAAGGAGCTTTCCATAGCGACACTTGAAGATAAAGAGACAGTAAAGGCTCTTGCCGATCTTATCGGTAAGAAAGAGGATGCCGCGGTTGAGGACAACGGACTTATTCCCGTTCGTACAAACAAGCTTTCTTTTATATCCGAAGAATATCCTCATATCGTTTATTCGGTATCCTACTACGAGTATTCAAACGGAACCTATCGCATATACGACAGAGATCTTATGCTCTACTTTGAGGTGGGAAGCGAGATACACGATCTTCTTAATACGGCAAACACGGAAACGACTACAGATGCAGCTACCACCGAGTGATCATTGCAAAAAGGTATGGTAAAAAGCTTAAAAATACTTTTCGTATGCTCGGGAAACACTTGCAGGAGCCCTATGGCGGAGGCGTACGTAAATTTCAGATATAAAAGTGCAAGCGGAGTATCCGTAAGTGCCAAAAGCGCAGGGCTTTTTGTTACAGAGGACTGTATAAATCCGAATTCAGCCTCCGCGCTCCTTGAATACGGTATTCCCTCCCGTCCTCCTCACGCATATCTTTCTCACGTTCCGAGGCAGATAACCGAATATGATATTGAAAATTCGGATCTTGTTGTATGCATGAACGGAAATATGGCGCAACGGCTTTCTCTCTTCTTTCCCGAATACAAGGGCAGAATAACCGCATTCAAAAACAGTGTCGGGGATCCTTACGGCGGTGATATATATCTCTACCGTGAATGTCTTTGTGACATAATACGTGAGACCGACAAGCTTCTGAAAGAGTTGACCGAAAATGAAACTGACGTATAAATTCTCAGATCTTGATACAAGCGATATAGAAAACATCGCTTCCTGTGAAGCAAAACACTTTTCGGATGCCTGCTCCGAAAAAGCTCTCTCTTCCCTTCTCGCTATGGGTGCTATAGCGGTCGCAGCGTATGACGGAGACACTCTTTGCGGATTCGGATACCTTTCGGTAGCACCGGGCGAAGGCGAGCTGCTACGCATAGCCGTAAACGAAGATCACAGAGGATGCGGCATAGGCAAAGAAATTCTTTCCATCCTCCACAAAAGAGCAAGAGCACTTGGGTGCGGATCTATTTTTCTTGAGGTACGCGAGTCGAACCTTAACGCGATAGGTCTCTACGAATCTATGGGGTACACCAGGATAGGAATACGAAAAGGGTTTTACAAGGCTCCTCGAGAGGATGCTTTCCTCTACAAAAAGGACTTAATATAACGCGAGGGCATTATGAGAAAATTCATTTTAGGCACCGACTGGTGGTCTGACTGCGACGACGCAGTAGCTGTAAGGATACTGTCAAGAGCTGCAAAAGAAAAAAGGATAGAGCTTCTCGGAATAGTTATAAACGCTTGCATGGACCTGTCCGTATGCTCACTCGACTCATTTCTTAAAAGCGAAGGAATAAGCAACCTTCCTATAGGCCTCGACGCATCTGCCGTCGGATTTTACGGAAGGATATCATATCAGCACGCTCTTGCAAAAATCGGACTTTCGGATATGACGAACCAAGACGCTGAGGACCCTGTCAGACTTTACAGAAGGCTTCTCGCAAGCTCTGACACGAAGGTGGAGATAGCCGAGATAGGATTTCTGCAGGCAGTATCCGCTCTTCTTCTGAGCACTCCCGATGATATTTCACCTCTTTCGGGTATTGAACTCGTGAGAGAAAAGGTGGAACGATTTTGGGTAATGGCGGGAAAGTGGGATACCGACGGCGGGCGTGAGCACAACTTCTGTCTTAACGAGGTTACACGCAGAGCCGCAAAATTTTTTTGCGAGCTGTGTCCGGTACGCGTAACCTTTCTCGGATTTGAGGTCGGCGTTGACGTTATCACGGGGAGCACTTTGAAGGACGGCGATCTTTTGCGTAACATATTGTCCGATCACGGATCGAAAAACGGTCGCTCGTCGTGGGACCCTATGCTCGTTCTGGCGGCTATCACACACGATATGGAGAAGGCGGGATACCGCGAGATATTCGGACGCGCAAGCGTTGACGAGGAGGACGGAGCAAACCATTTCAAAAAAGAAAACGGCGGGCCTCACTCTTATCTCGTTAAAATACATGAAAACTCATTTTATCAGAACACGATCGACTCTCTCATAATATAGAAACATCACTAAGAGACATTATACAATACATTTCAAAAAGGAAGACATATTCCATGTACATACTGGGTTTTGAAAGCTCATGTGACGAAACGAGCGCTGCCGTCGTTTTTGCTGATGGCAACCAAAGGCGTATCCTTTCGGACGTAATAGCGTCTCAGGTGGAGACGCACAAGCTTTACGGCGGTGTTGTTCCCGAGATAGCGTCAAGAGCTCACATAGAGGTCATAAGCAATATTACAAAGCAGGCTCTCGACGAGGCGGGACTGACTGTCAAGGACATAGATTGCATCGCGGTAACCGCATGCCCCGGACTTATCGGTGCACTTCTTGTGGCTGTCAATTTTGCAAAAAGTCTCGCATATGCAAATTCGATACCGCTCGTTGCGGTAAATCACATTCACGCCCATACTGCGGCGGTCTACACCGCGTATGAGTCTCTTGAGCCCCCCCTTCTTTCTCTCGCGGTATCCGGCGGAAACACGTCCTTCTATCACGTTAAGGACTACGTAACGTACGAATATATCGGTGGAACCAGAGACGATGCGGCAGGCGAGGCATTCGACAAGATAGGACGTGTGATAGGGCTTCCCTATCCGAGCGGTGCCGCTATGGACAAGCTGGCACACACGGGGGACAAAAACGCTATAAAGTTTCCTTCCCCCGCGATAGTCGGTGATACGCTCGATCTTTCATTCAGCGGTCTGAAAACGGCTGCTCTGAATCACATAAACAGCTTAAAGCAGAAAAGCGACGACATTTCAGCGCACTATCCGAATATTGCGGCATCCTATACTGCAGCGGTGGTTGAAGGAATCGCAAAGAAAGCAGATCTGGCTCTCAAGAAGACAGGGCTCAAAAGCTTTGTTCTCTGCGGCGGTGTTGCCGCAAACTCGCATCTTCGTGCGGCACTGACAGACGTTTGCAAGTCTAACGGTGCGACTCTTTACATGGCTCCCGTAAGTCTTTGCGGTGACAACGGTGCAATGGTAGCCATGCAAGGGTACTACGAGTTCCTCGCAGGAAAGAGGGCACCTCTTTCACTGAATGCAAGCGCAACTCAATTTATACAATAATCGGCGGAAAATATAATGGAAAATAAAAAGAAAGTAAAAGAAAGAATATTCAATCCCGACGGAATTTCCCCTGCGGTCATAAAGAGGATGCCGCGTTATCTGAGATACATACGCGAGCTTAAGAACAACGGAGTTACAAGAATAAGTTCTGCTTCTCTCTCATCTCTCATGAACGTTACCGCGTCTCAGATACGTCAGGATTTCAACTGTTTCGGAGGATTCGGGCAGCAGGGCTACGGCTACAACGTAGACTATCTGTATTCCAAGATGGTAGAGATCCTCGGGCTTAACAAGGGATACAAGGCTATAATCATCGGTGCAGGAAACCTCGGCAGAGCGCTTGTGCGTTCGCCTATGTTTCCGAAGGCGGGTGTCACTCCTATAGCTATGTTCGACATCAAGGAGGATCTCATAGGAGAGAGGACGGGTGGTGTGCCCATCTATCACATATCATACATAAAGGATTTCTGTGCGGCAAACAAGGTGGACATCGCTATCCTCACGCTTTCACGCGAGAGCGCTCCTTCGATGGTCTCTCTTCTGAGAGAATGCGGAATAATCGCGTTCTGGAATTTCACCAACGCAAAGCTGAATCTTTCCCCCAACGAGACGATACTTGAAAGCGTTCACATGGGTGATTCGCTTATGACACTTACCTACAGACTCGGATTCCACCTGAAAACAAAGAAAGAAAAAGAAAGCTGATATATGTCACTGAAAATCAATTTTAACGCGGGTGCTGTGGCGGTTCCGGTAGACGTTCTCTCACGCATATGCGCCGACACCGAAAGCACAAACATAAAATACCTGTGTCTGATACTTATGCACGGGGCATCATACCGTCCTATAGACGAGGTAACTGCAGAAATAATTTCACTTGGTCTTATGACAGAGGCAGAAACGGCTCTGGCTTCCGCTTACCTTCAGGGGGCGGGGATCCTTTCGGACGACGGTGAACGCACCGTGAAGAAGAAGCCCGTCGATCCGCAGGTGAAGGCCACTGCACGCAAGAAGAAAGAGCTTCCCGAGACCGGAGACGAGGCTGATTCCATCACGTCGGATTCGATCAAGGAATGGATGGAGAGCAACAAAAGCAGGCGTGAATTTGTCAAGGCGTGCGAGGACATTTACGGGAACGTATTCAACAAGACCGAGCTTATGACTGTAATTACGTATTCGCAGGAGTACCGCCTCAGAGACGAATGCATTCTTGCCATTCTCGGATACAGCAGAGAAAACGGCTTTGGTATCGCATACACCAAAAGAATATTCAATCGCATGGTTGACAATGGGCTCAACACGCTCGACAGTGTAAATGCCGAGCTTGCCTTTCTTTCCGAGCACAGTTCTTACGTAACAGTGGTAAAGCAGATATTCGGGCTTTCGCGAGCTCTCACGACGGCCGAAAAGCCAAAGGTTGAGCGTTGGCACAAGGAATACAAGTTTCCTCGGGAGCTTATACAGCTTGCATTTGACCGTGCCGCGGCAAAGGAGAAGGCGAGCATTGCCTACTGTGACAAGATACTCATCGGCTGGCGTGAGGAGGGTCTTCTCACCGCTGACGACGTCAAGAACAAGTTAAAGACCGACAAGCCAAAGGTAAGCAGCAAAATAGAGTCCACCTACTCGCTGAACGATTTCTTCAACGCAGCGGTGGAGAGATCATACTCCGACGACAAAAAACAAAAGTAAGAGGTATTCGCTATGGATCCTAAGATATATCAGGCAGTAAAAGAAGAATATGCCGAAAGGCGCCGAAAGGCTCAGCGCGAGGCTGACGAACGGCGCTATGAGGTATATGAGAAAATTCCCGAGCTCAAAAAATATGACAGCGAAATGCTCTATCTGGCGAGGACGCTTGTAGGCGCGGGAGACAAGGCATATGAAAAGCTCAACCGAATAGAGGAGCTTACAAAGGCGAGGGCTCTTGCTCTCACCTCTAACGGATATCCCGAAGATTACACGAGTCCTAAATATTCCTGTTCCGAGTGTAACGACACCGGATACAAGGGCACCCGGATGTGCAACTGCATAAAAGCAAAGATCCGTCTCGAGTCACTCAAGGAGAGCGGTCTCGGAAAGCTTGCCGAGACACAGCGCTTTGATAACTTCTCGCTTGAATACTACGCAGGTACCGACAGAGACGCTATAGAAAGGAATCTCGGTGTTCTGCGCGGCTTTGCAGAAAACTTCTCTGACTCATCCGACAGAAACTTTATTCTGATCGGCGGAACCGGGCTCGGAAAGACGCATCTTTCCACCGCAGTGGCGGTTTCCGTGATAGGACGCGGCTACGACGTGGTATACACGACTGTTATAAACATGCTTGACGATTTTGAGAGAAAGCGTTTTTCCTCACACGGTGCAGAAAACGAGAATCTGACCGACAGATATTTTGACTGCGATCTTCTCATAATCGACGATCTCGGCAGCGAGCTTTCCAATCAGTTCACCGTATCCGCCCTCTACAATCTTCTCAACACACGTCTCAACGAGGGCAAGCCTACCATAATGAACACCAATCTCGTTCCAAACGAGCTTCAGGCAAAATACGACAGCAGAATAACCAGCAGGATCCTCGGTCACTTCTCTCCTCTTCTTTTTAAGGGCGAGGACGTGCGCCGTCAGAAGCTTGCGCAAAGATAAATACTTCAACATCCGCCCGTGCGTTTCTTTCCTTGGGCGGATGTTTTTTTACTACAGCGGCAATATCAGACTGTGATGCATTCTCGCCCGCCCCGCCGGCGAAAGAAGCCCTCTTCTTTCGCAAACGGGCGCTCTGCGCCCGTTTTTCCCGAGTGCGGAGCACTCGGGGCGGCGGGGCGGGCAGGAATGCATCACAGTCTGATAACACCTCCGTGGCAAAATAAAAAGCCCCGTAAAAGGAGCCTCGCATGAATAAGAACACAAAGGCTTTCCACCGTTGGCGGAAAGCCTTTGCTTAGGTTTAAGCCTGTCTTCTGCTTTTTCCGAAATGAAATGCACCGTAAAGAGACAACAGTACCAGCATGGAGAAATATGCTGCCTCAATTCCGCTGCCGTCCCCCGTCTTTACAGGCTCGTAAGCTTTTGGAGCCTTCTTTCCCTCCATAACGTCGAAGAATTCACCTCCGACAATACGCCAGCCATCTGACGTCCTTCGGGCATCAATGGTAGTTGTATAATGTACGTGTTTTCGCGCCTCAGAGCTATAGCTGTACAGTACGACCTCCATACGCGCCTTATTTGAAGAAAGCATACGGACACCGTTATAGAAAGAAAATTCATATGCGGGGAATTTGGCTCTGATCTTTTGGTAAAACTCACCGCTCACAAGAATTCCGCCGCTGCTCGTTTCGTCCCTGAAATATTCAAGTTCTCCGTCTTCACTGTAAAACCACGGATCGCAGAGCTCGGAAACAAATACAGAGCGCACGTAGTCTATATAATCCTGTGATTTGACAAAAGCCTCTGAGAACAGATCTTCCCCTACAGTAGCACGGTAATATATCTTCGGCTCATCATATTTTTTTCCCTTGCTCGAGTGGGTAAACGTTATTGTAACGTCTTGATCTTGCGCAAACATATCCGAAAAATCCATCATATTTCCAAGAAACCAAACTCCCTTTTTCCCGCTCTCGGTAACAAAGTCACTCAGCCATGTAATCGGATATCCATGCTTTAAAATAGTGTAATTACCAACAGCATCATATGTAAGCCGCTCAAGTTCACCGGGTTCATACCCGTAGCTTGGCTCTTCATAATAATATGCCACGTCAAAAAGACTTCCGCCGGATATACGCCATCCGTCCTTGGTGTTCTCAAACGTCACCGTTTCCACCGTTTTTGTATGTCCTTCGATCCCTATGTTGGAATTACAGAGTAAAGTCATAGTCGCATTTGAAGAATTTGACGTAAATCCTAAAACAGTAAGCTTTTCTCCTAAACTAAATCTGTCAAACTGCCGCTCATACGCAACGTTACTGTTAACTAACAGCATACCGGTATTTGGATCCGTCCGAAAAGCCTCAACGTCCCAGTACACCTTCTCCTCAGTATCCCAATCATAATGGCGATATTCTACGGTGAAGAGCATATCCTTCATATCCTCGGTATAGTATGCAAGTATATAGCCTTCTATAAAATCCATGTCCACAGTACTGAACGAGAACTTTTCATATTCGCCATTATCTTCTATCACAGCCGCATAGTGCGGATAATAATTGACCGTGTACGGATACGGCTTGCCGTCGGATGATTCATTAAAGTCGAACGTGCCGTAATATTCATCATATGAATACGTCGTCATCCGATCGTAAATAAAATATTTTTTTCTGTATGAGTCGGAAAGCCACGGAAGATCGTTTATCTCTCCGTGAAGGAGAAGATCGCTACGTCCGTAACCTATCTCAAACAGCTTTATTGCCTCGCTTTTAGTGAGAATTTCAGAAGCGGATACAATAGGAGAAAGCATCGCCGAAATAAACGTAAATATTATCAAAAAAGACACAAGCCTCTTCACCTTTTCATTCCTCCTTTCAGCTCTTGACTTTATTATAACATAAAAACAGTTCCATGTCAATAGCTACTATTAATTTTACACTTACTTTCTACTTAATTCCTTTTGAGCTTTGTTTTACAATATTATTTTTGTATATTTCATCGGTGCGCGTGGAATCCTAATAGAACAAAAAATTCTTTCACGGGAGTAAAAAGCTATGCGCGAATTTTCTTATACCGTCGGCAATGAAAAAGGACTCTGCGCGCGTCCGTGCGGTATGCTGTGCAGCACCGCAAAAAGATACGACTCCGAATGTGTGATAAGCTACAAAAACTCAAAAGCAGACTGTAAAAGCCTGAGCTCTGTAATAGGACTTAAAATACCGTACGGTGAAACGCTAACGTTAAAGGTAAACGGTGAGGATGAAAAGGAAGCCGCGAGTGCCATCCTTCATTGCCTATCCTTGTACGTCGGATAAAATTATTTAAAAAAGCCTTGACAAGCATCCCGAAAAATGATATAATATTAGAGCGGAGTGATACTCCGCTCTGTTTTTGCACGGTACGTCATTTGATTTTTGTTCCTGCAAAGCGCCTTGCGGGTGTGGCGGAACTGGCAGACGCGCCAGACTTAGGATCTGGTATCCCCGACGTGCAGGTTCAAGTCCTGTCACCCGCACCACGGCAGTGAAGGTATCCGATCTTCGGGTATCTGCACTGCTTTTTTGTTTATCGCATAGCCGCGTACCGTGTATGCAGTCACAGTAGCGTCAGATACCCGACCATGATCAAAAAGATCCGAACCTATTTATGCGTTTAAGGCTCGGATCTTTATTTTTATAGATCTCTTCATCCTTAAACCTCCGCACGTGTCTTGAATTTATTATATCATAAAAATGTACGTATGTCAACAGCTGCACTCGATTTCATACTTTCTTTACATTTAATGGCTTTGAAATTTGTTTTATAAGTTGAACGTGCATTTTCACTGTTACGTAAGAATCACCGCTACAGAAAGGCATCCGCCCCGAAAATGAAACAACGGAGCGGATGCTTTTATAAATTTTCATCCGTTGACGCAAAAAAGCTTTATTTCTTGCGCAGCCTGATAATATTCATGCAGATATATATACCGAGAAGAATAGCTACCGTACACACAAGAATGATATACATAACTGATATATCTACCTTCTCACCGAAGAAATAGAGGTTGCAGTCTATTGCGTCCTTGGTAAGTTCAATAAACTCCTCCGGCAGTCCCGCATCCTTCATCTCCTCAAAAACTCCGCGCATCGAGTGGTTGCGGACGAGAGAGGTGCCGTACGTTCCGGGTAAAAACGATATCACTCGCTGAAGACCCTCCGAGAACTGTGAGATAGGCATATACGCTCCGCATATAAATCCGTAGCACGAGCTTATAACAGTTCCCACTGCAGATATCTGCCCCTGCGTGGATAAGAAAAAGTTTATGATGCTCGACAGAGCCGTGCCGAACATGACGAGAAGAAAAACGTCAAGGAGTATAAGCAATACGTCAAGGGTACTCATGCTCCAACCTATAGCATATACGTATACAAGACATATCGCGGTTGCAACAAAGCAAATAAGGAGTGTTGATACAAGCGTCGCAAAATAATAGCTTATCGCAAGAGTGTGCCCCTTTACGGGAGATATCGTAATATCCTTTATGCTTCCGTTTGCCTTGTCCTGGACCATAAGCATATTTGAACAAAATGCAACGGTAACGCAGGAAACAGCAAGAATGGATGACACGAGCTGACCGCCGACAAAACCGTTTACCGTCTTTTCATCGATGTTAAAGCCCGCGGGAAGTGTCGATAAAAGAGTATCCTTATATACGTTTCCGAGGAAGGTAGCGTAAAGAACAAGAAGTATCATAGGAGTTATAAGGGAGGTAAAGAACATCCCTTTGTCCTTAAAGAACAGCTTTATGTTTCTCTGTGTAAGAAAAAATACGGTTTTCATTTTTCGTCACCTCCCGCTTCCTCTGTAAGTCGCTTTCCCGTGACCGCAAGAAAGACGTCGTCCATCTTTCCCTTGGTTATTTCATAATCTGTGAATACATCCGGATGCTTAACAATAAGCTCTGTCGCCGCCAACGTATTCGGAACGAATATACGATACGCATCTCGCAGCCTCTCATATTCGGCACCGAGCATTCTTACCGACTCCTCGTCATCCGTGTAAAGAGTAATAAAGTCACCTGTGTACTTGTTTTTCAGCTCGAGAGGTGTACCCTCTGCGGATATCCTTCCGCTGTCAAGAATAACCACGTAATCGGCGTCAGCCGCCTCCTCCATATAGTGCGTCGTAAGGAACACAGTCATATTTTCTTTTTTGCGGAGATCGCTTATAACACTCCATAGGAGCCTTCTCGTCTGTGGGTCAAGACCCGTAGTGGGCTCGTCGAGTATAAGTATCTTAGGCCTGTGAATAAGTGCCCTCGCTATATCTATCCTCCTTCTCTGCCCTCCCGAAAGCTTACCTACAGCGCGCCCGAGAATATCCGAAAAATCGAGAAGTGACGAAAGCTCACACAGTCGCTTTCTGAATTCATCTCCGTATATTCCGTAAAGAGCGGCACGGCTTTTGAGATTATCTTTTACCGAAAGCGCACTGTCAAGGACAGAACTCTGAAATACGACACCCAGCCTTGACTTCACCTCTGAGATACTTCTGTCAAGATCATACCCGTCAATATATATCTCTCCGCTGTCCTTCGGGAGCTGACCGCACATGATGTTTATTGTGGTCGATTTGCCCGCTCCGTTCACTCCGAGAAAGGCAAAAAGCTCTCCTTCCTTTACGCAAAAGGAAAGACCGTCAACCGCGCGGATCTCCCCAAACGCCTTGTTAAGTCCGTCTATCCTGATAATATCGTTCATATCTGTTCTCCTTTCGTGAGAGCGGCAAACACCTCGCTCAGCATTGCGCTCACGTCCTCATCGGTAAATACACATCTGCCCTGTGCATAAAGTACGGCTATACCGTGAGCGTATACCGACAAATGATTATATATCTTTTTGGCTCTGCTCTCTCCTATATGATAGCTCTCTTCCAGACTTTTTCGTACCCTCGGCTCGTTCTCATCCTCTGCGGGAAAATAGTGCGAAAACGGATCCCCCGTCTCATGCCTCATAAAGAGCATTCTGAACAGATTCGGCTCGTCCTTGGCAAATTGAATATATTTGAGCCCGGCACCCTTGAACGGTATATCTCCCGAAAGTCCTTCCGACAAGTACTGTGAGTATAGCTGTTTTGCCCTTTTGGCAACCTCTGTCCTCAACTCATCTATATTCGAAAAGGCAGTAAATATAGGTGCAGTAGACGTGCCGAGTGCTGCGGCAAGATTTCTCGCGCTGAGAAAATCCTCACCGTACTTTCTCACAGCCTCGTACGCTGTCTCGGCTATCTCCTCTTTTGTGTATTTAGCTTTTGGCGGCATAACTCCTCCTTAAAATAACATATGTTATATTACACCTATTATTATACACTGTTTTTGCCGTTTTGTCAATAGGTTTTTTGAAAGTTTCGCGTTTTTTTAATTCGACCGTCATTTAAGTAAAAGCCCCACCTCGGCGGAGGTGGGGCAAAGAAATTTATCCGTTTTCTTTTTGGTTATACCTCTGTTTTAAAAAGCGGTATAGCCTCATCAACGAAAAGCGGCTCGTTTCCGTGTTCTATTTCGTTTCGATATATCTGTGCGATTTATTTACAAAGTTTCATATGTAATTTAGCTTTCAACGTGTACAATTAAATGTATTGAATAGAGATGTTAGGTGCACTGTATATAGGATCAGCCCCCGAAAAATATTGTATTTTACCCCATTTGAATACTGTTTCTTTGTTTGAAATATGATTTTGATACCAGTTATACGCAAGCTTTTGAGCTTCCCCCAAATTCATTGTAGACGGTCTTTGGTTTGGTAATTCTTGCGCAATAGCTTGTGGAAATAATTTGATACTTATTAATGAATTTTCACAAAAACAAACAGTTGCATACACATACTCGGAAGGATCTATATCAAGCCATACACAATAGTGCATATAATTTGTGTTTGTTTTATAGTGGAACACAATATGATCCGGAATATTTCTCTCTAAATCCAAAGGAGTTAATGATGGATTAAGAGAAAAACCAGACTCACATAAACTTATTTCACCGGTATTTATTTTTATCATGTCAGTACCTCATTTAGTAATCACGGAGTGTTTATTGTTTAGATAATTTAACTGCGCAAAGATACCATTCGGTTCTAAGAACATACGGATCAATGCCGGGGTTTTCTTCATGCTCAGAGCGAGAGATCATACCGAGCAACTTTGCCCGCCCCACCTCGGCGGAGGTGGGGCGAAGAAATTTATCCGTTTTCTTTTTGGTTATACCTCTGTTTTAAAAAGCGGTATAGCCTCATCAACGAAAAGCATATATCCAAGTCCGACATAGCCATTACCGGGAAATTGTATAAAATGACTCGCTACAAATCACCCGCATAGAAGCAATGACCCTAATATTGGATAGAACCATGTCTTTTTCATATTACTGATCCTCTTGAGTTAATAAATTGTGAAGATGCCAGCCATCTTTTTCTTTAGTAAAAACAATCGGTTTTTCCTGCCCACATTCGATGCGTATTTTCTTGATATTATCCAAATCGTTCACGGGCACATTTATTGATGCTATCGGTGCTTGTTCGACATTGTCCGGCGGAAGTTTTCTGAAACATGGGAATATAAACCGAGATTGTGTATGAAAACCAATGATCAATTCTTCACCATTGATTTCGTAAATATAGTCCCCTGTAAGATACCGAGTCTTATAGAATGTAGTCAGACGAAAAACAAGAGTCTCATTTTTTTCAACCACATTAGCAACAGTTATGCTACTAGACAGTTTACATGCATCATAGCCGAACATCCTCCATCCGAAGAAATAGATCAAATAAAATATAAAAACAGCTAATAATAGAATTATGGCCATGATCGCGGTGCTTTTAAAAAATTTTTTTGATATAATTTTTTGTTTGACTTTTTTACGCATGATCATATGTATTCCGTACATAATCAAAAGTGCTATTGCCGTCAGAACTAAAATAAAAATTCCAAAATTAATAACTGATTCTAAAAAAACATACATGAATTACACCTCGCAATTAGTTTTAGTCGTAGCTAACTACATTAAAATTATTATTTGCACTATTAAAATAAGCCGTGTATATATATGTACCCATCAATGCGTTCACTTGGTAGGAAGAACGGCTTTCGATAGATTTTTTCAATTCTCTGGGGGTATTTATAGTTCCCGCAGATAAATTATCATTTGTTACAAAATTCCATATTCCCGAAGCAAATGAGGAGCAATTATTGGTTATACTCCAAGAATCATTCTCTGTTATATAAGTTTTAACTTTATTAATCATACCGTCTATTGCAGATTGAGAAGCAAATTCAGTTGATAAGGAACGCCTTCTCGCATATACGGGTATTGATTGGGCTTTGTATAATTCTTGATTTATCCAAACACCGGTTCGCTCATTATTTTTCTGAAAGCTCATCGTAATACACGGGATACCATAGGCACTGCTTGGTATTAAGATCAAGCTCTGAAATTCCGCCGCGCGATCCGACGTAAAGCTTGCCGTTGTGCTCGGTGATCGAGATCTTTATCGTTTCTGCCCAATAATCCGGCATGGAAAGTGCCAAAAGGGTTCCGGTGAGAATATCATAAGCATATATATTTTTCATACATGCTATATATATGATCTTTCCGTCGTTTGAAAGCGTTGCCTGTTGCGGAAGCTCGGGAAGGTGCGCCTCTTTGCTCCAAGTCCATTTTTGAGTGCCGGCATCAATAAATGCGTGATAAATATTAAATCCTTCATCCTTAGACTTTCCCGGATCACTTGGAGAACCGGTAATAATATAAACGTTTTCATTGCTAACCTTTATAAACGAAGAAAGGCACTCATCAGCAATAAGCTTTTCGGAGGAAGGATCGTTTACAGATTCAAAATAAAGCACTTTCCCGTCGTAGTGGCTGGCCGTTCCTACAAATATACCCCACTTTACAAATATTCTCTCGATTTTGCTTGACGCAGAATAGGGATAATTTGTTATACATAAATTATTGTTTATAACAGAGGTGTAAGTATATAAACCATAATACTCACTGTCAACGTACAGAAGACTGTTATAATATGCACGATCAAATTCGCCGGGGATAAGATAATTTTTACTTGAATATACCGAACGCACCTTAAGTGCATTTTCAGGGACACTGTCACCGGAATCATCCGAGGCTTTTGTAGTTTCCGACGGTATTACGGTTGTGCCGTTTCCATCCGTCGTTACGCATCCTGCAGGTTGATCGCTATGGCAAGAGCAAAGTGACAACATCAGAAGCAAAGTCAAAACGATAATAAAAACATTGTGTTTCATATACACAGCCTCCTTTTTGTTTTTGCGGCGGTCGTCCCTCGTCATTCCGTGAGGGGTATCTCGAGGCGCATCTGCCGTTTTTTCACTTTAATTATATCATATGCGTAAAAAAATGTCAAGTGTAAATTTGTAGATTTTCCTCACATTTGTATGAGTGCACAAAAATATTCCTTTTTCTTTGTGCAAGGTGACGGAGGCTTTATATAGAAAACAGCTGCCTCGCCAAATAAGCGAGACAGCTGCTTAGTCTCAGAAGCCTTTAGAATAAATAAACTTTTCGTCGTCTTTCAGAGTATTCCAAAGAGTAAAGATCGGGTTATAATCGGATACTACGTTCCAACAGTCATACCGCTTAACGAACTCTGTCAAGCGGGCATGCAACTCTTTCCTGTCGTAAGCCTCAAAAAGATTTTTATCCGATTCTAAAAGAAAGCAGATTTTGTGCTGTGATCTTCCGGAATTTTTATCATATGAAGGTATTATGCGAGCCGTAGCATTGAATTCATTCTTGATAAATGCTTCGTATTTGGGAATGCACTCAAGCAGAATATAATCTCTTGCCTCATTTTCAAACGAGTGTAAGAATACCAAGCGATCACCATCTCTGTATTCAGGGGAATATTTCTCTTCATCCGAATCTCTTTGAGTGAAATATTTCAGTTCAGCTAAATTGGAATAGCTTTTTGGATATGGGATCTCAACACCTTGTGCCAATAACTCACTTTGAAAAATATCATATATTCTCTCTTTCAGAATAGGTTCTTTGTCCGGTAAAGTTCCTATATAATAGATAGTTATATGCAAATTTTTTTGATAATGATATTTGTTGATTTTTTTCGGGATAAACTTCGGATATTTGTAATCCCATATCGGTTTCGAGAATCCCTCTGCATACAAAGCAAAAACATTAATATTCAGCTGATTCTTTATTTTTGAAATTATGCTTTGTGCCAACACGCTTTGTTTGGGATCGGTAATATGATAGTGAAATATATCTTGTTGCTTTGTTACGGTAAATATTATTTTATTTTCCATATCATCTACTCACCTCTTGTTACTAATCTCCAATATTTCCTGTTTCCATCCATAAAGGACTCCAACAATACGGTGTGCCCTTTATTTGTATAATGGTTTAACAGATAAGAATACTCCATATGTAACGATGTGTTTATGGGAGCTTTGGTTGGATCATGTGAAAAAATAAAGTTTTTATTTGAATTTATTTTTCTTTGTATATATTTTATGTTAGAGCCTCTTACAAAATCATATCTACTGAAGAGAAATCATACACAAATATTATTTATCTGATATCATCGTCGGTAAAACGATCTCCGCACTCGGGGCAGAACTTAGGAGGATTCTTCGGATCCTCGGGCTCCCATCCGCACTTATCGCATCTGTAGAGGGGCGCGTCCGCAGGCTTTCTGCTTCCGCACTCGGGGCAGAATTTACCCTTATTTACGCTTCCGCAAGCACATGTCCAGCCGGCTTCGGGCTTCTTCTGGCCGCACTCCGGACAGAACTTGCCGTCCGTCTCGCATCCGCAAGAGCATTTCCACGTATCTGCAGATCTTACGGGCTCGGGCTTCTTTTCGGGTGCGGAGTTATTTCGTCCCATCTCATAGAGGCCTGCCATATTAGCTCCGCCGGCACCGTTTGCCATTCCGAGGCCCATAAAGCCTGTCATAGCACCCGCAGAGTTGCCTGCTGCGGTTCTCATAGCGTCAGCCTGAGCGCCTGCGAGGGTAGCGGCTGCCATTGTGGGATCGCGGAGGATAGCATTCTTCTGTGCGTTCTTTATGATCTCGGCATCCTCTTCGGGGAGGCTGACGGGGTTCATAGCTATAGCCTCTACCTTTATACCTCTCGTTTCCTCCCATTTATCCGTGAGAGTCTCGTTCATATATTCACAGAGCTCACCCACGTGTGAGGGTATCGCCGTCGGGCGAAGTCCGAGGGAGGAAAGTCTGCCGAACGCAGGCTGAAGCGCGCTTATAAACTCTGTTTTGAGCTGAGAGTCTATCTCCTCGCGTCTGTATTCGTAGGAGACGTTTCCGCAAACGTTCGTATAGAAGAGAAGCGGGTTTGTTATCTTATAGGAATACACACCGCTGCATCTTACAGAAACGTCGATATCAAGTCCGATATTATTATCAACAACACGGAAAAGAATAGGCGTCGGGGTTCCGAACTTATTGTTGAGGATCTCCTTTGTATTGAAATAGTACACTCTCTGATCCTTGCCCGTATCTCCTCCGTAAGTAAATCTCTTACCGATAGTTTTGAAGGTATCGAGAATACCCTTTCCGAGGCTTCCGGTAAATATACTCGGTTCGCTGGAGGAATCGTAAGTATACTCGCCGGGTTCGGCACAGAGCTCTACTACCTTGCCCTGATCTACGATGATCATACACTGACCGTCGGCAACTGCGATTCCGCTTCCGTTAGATATAACGTTATCATTTCCCTTTTTGTTAGAGCTTCTTTTTCCGACCTGCTTCTGACCGCGGGTCACGAGAACGTCCGCGTCAAGCGCATCGCAATAAAAGAATTCCTTCCACTGATCGGCGAGAGTTCCGCCGGTCGCACCAAACAAAGCTTTTATAAGTCCCATGTTGTTCTCCTTTTGCCTATAGCATTTAAATTATTGATTTTATTGATTATTTTCCGTTTGATCTTCGTTTTGAGTAATTTCTTCTGTTTCCTTATTTTCTTCATCGAGGGGGTCGACGACCGGAATGAAATTCGGGGCTATTATTCCCTTTCCTCTGTGCTTTACGTAGAAATAGCCTATCACACTGAATATAACAGCTCCTATAAAATTGACGAACAGATCCTTCATCGTATCGAAAAGCCCTATATCAAGATATCCGCCGTCAAGTGTTACTATCCTTCCGTCAGCAAGCAATACAGACGTTCCGACAATAGATTCCACCTCTACAGGAGTATTGCTCGCCATAGCATCAAGCGTAACAGAGCTGAAGCGTTCGACAAAGAAATCCTTTTGCATATCCGTGTGCAGAAAAAGATCTGCCGCAAATTCGAAGAACTCCCATATAACGCCCGTTGTCATAGAAAAGCAGAATGCAACTATTGCGAGAGACGCGGGAGAGAGCTCAAAGCGGATCCTTTTTTCTCTGTTGAGCATATCGACTATGCAGAAGCCGAACGCCGCAAAAATAAATCCGCTTACCGTATGGAGCATGCTGTCCCAAAAGCTGTACTTGACGTAATAACAACCTATCTCACCGAGTATCTCCGCACAAAAGACAAAGCAGAATGCCACTATTTCAAGTGCTGACGGAAGAGATATACGCAGCTTACGTTCGAGAAAATGAGGAACAGTAAACAGCACGAGTGCAAGCACGCAGGTGAACACGCTTTCCCACTGACCGAGGAATACTGCTCTCACCATAACGCCTATAGTTATCGTTCTGAGTATCAGGTACACCACCGTAGCTTTTTTATTCTCACGTATCAGCTCTATGATGCGTGAGCGACGGATTTTTTTATTATCTTTATTTTTCCCTTTCAAGTGATCCTACGAAGTTTCCTTTCAAAATTAATTTTAGGTTATTATATCACACAATTAAGATGTTTTGTTGTTGAGTATGTTAAAGAGATGTGAACATTACTTTATACGTTTCCGTCACTGCAGACTACCGTAAGCTTACCGGTATTTGTGTTCCACTCTGTACCCTTTAATATTCCGCCCCATTTGAGCATAGTCTTTCCGTAGGATATGCGTTCGAGTGACGTACAATCCTTAAATGCATAGTTGCCTATCTTTTCAAGCTCGGAGGGAGCTATAATACTTTTAAGAGATGAGCAGGAATAGAGAGCGAAGTCGCCTATCTCTTTTACGCTTGACGGGAAATTGAGAGCGGTAAGTGAGGAACAGCCCGCAAATGAGTACATTCCGACTTTCAAGCTTCCCTCCGCAATCGTTACCTGCGTAAGCGACGTGCATCCGTAAAATGCGTAGTCTCCTATCTCCTTTACGGGAGACTGAAAGACGACCTTTTGGAGGGATGCGCAGGATCTGAATATAAGGGGTGCAAGGGTTTCGAGCTCCTTGGGAAGTGTGATCTTAGTGAGAGAAATGCAATTTCTGAACATAGATTCACCGAGGTACTTTACGTGATCGGCGATATGTACTTCTTTAAGGAAAATACAGTTTTCAAACACAGAAGAATAAAATATGGTTTCCCTTGCGGATATGGAGACCTTTTCAAGCGAGGAGCATGAGGCAAACGCATAGTTTCCTACTATCGCCGCGCCGTCTGTAATATCA
>SVRJ01000041.1 GCA_015064885.1 Oscillospiraceae bacterium | reverse complement strand
CTTATCGTTACAGGTCAGGGCTACCGTGTGCGCGCCGAGCTCCTTTGCCGTGCGGAGGGCTTCTCTTACGTACGCGGCGTTGCCCGCTACCGAAATTCCGATAAGAACGTCACCTGCACGTATTCCGTATGATATAACGTCGTCTCTTCCGTTAATTGAAAGGTCTTCGGCATTTTCCGCGGCACGGAACATACACTCCTTACCGCCCGCTATAATACCCTGAACCATATCGGGGGAAACACCGAAGGTTGGAGGACATTCGGAAGCGTCAAGCACGCCGAGTCTGCCCGAAGTTCCCGCGCCTATAAAAAACAGACGGTTTCCGTTGCTGAAAGCCTCTGCTACCGTGTCTATAGTCTTTGCTATAGATCCGGATGCCGCCTCGACCGCGCGAACGGCATTTGCGTTTTCAAGCGTCATGACAGAGACCATTTCTTCTGTCGACATCTTGTCAAAATTCATTGTAAGCGGATTTCTCATTTCGGTCTTTAACATTTTATTTTATCTCCCCATAATTGTTTTTGAATCTCTCGTAAAAATCTTCGTGCGGAGAACCGAATCTTCGCACACAGTAATGGCACGCTCCGTATATCGGCGGCAGGTCGGGAAAAATTATCTCGGCATCCTCACCGACGTTTAGAAATTTTATAAGAATATCTTTGCGGTTTGTAAGCCCTCCCGTAATAACTATCCTTCTTCCGGAGGCGGGAAATCTTCGCATTACATCGCAAAGCATTTTTGAAAGTATTTCTATACTGCCCTTTATAATATTGTATGCCACCTTGTCGCCTTCGTCGTACGCATCAAAGAGAAGCCTTGAGAGGGATGCGATCTCGTCGTTGCTTTTTGCGTAGACAGTTCCGAAGCTGTCTACCGCCCTTCCCTTGAGAATACCTTCTATCTTTTTTGTAAGAACGGTACTGCACCCGATCCCATCCTCGTCTGCCATTACCGCGCGCAGTACCTCGGTTCCAAGATGAAATCCGTTATATCCATTGTCAAGCAGGTATCCCCACCCCCCTATTCGGGTTGTTTTTTCATTATCCCTTGCGAATATAACAGACCCCGTGCCTACTATCACAGCGATACAGCTATCATAATATTTCGTGCTGTAGATAGAGTTTATCGAATCTCCATCCACCTCTATTTTCATATTCGGATATTGTTTTTTCAGAGAATCAACTACCAAAGACGCGTTTTTTCGATTTCCACAGCCTGCAATTCCCGCAAATGCTCCTGCAATGTCAGGGAAGCCGTCTGTCAAAATGTCTATCCCGCTTTTGAGCGTATTACAAATTGAGTCGATCCCGTAAACGTTCGGATTTGTGCCTCCGAGCAGCTTTCGCCTGATTATACTGCCGTCCTCTGTGAATAGGCAAAACTCGGTCTTTGATCCGCCGCCGTCAATTCCGATCATCAGCTTTCCGCAATTGTCCTCCGGTGATCTTCCCAGCAGCTTGTCAAGGGATGCTTCGAGCACGTTTGCCAGTAGGCACAGATTATGGACGTCGGGTAGCGAATAACCGTTTTCCCATTTTGATATATTTTGAGGCGTGACGAATATCTTTTCGGCAAGCTCGGATTGTGTCATATTCTTGAGCTTTCGATATTTTCTTATATTGCTTCCTAAGGTCGATGCTTTGTACATAACGTCCTCCATGGTATGTTGTGAGTTAATTATATCACAAAAAAACAATAAAGTCAATGTTTTTGTCGGAAAGTTTTATGGCGAAAAAACAACTGTAGGTTGATTTTTCGAAAACAAAACGTAAGCAGCCCAATTACCGTGAACGCCGACACTGTTTTACATACCGTTTGCGATTGGTTTAGTTCGCACACGATATTGACATATCACCGAATTTATGATATAATATCTGTATTATCCGATTACAGAGGCAAGTGAAAATAAAGAGCAAGAGCTTGTCACGGAGGCAGAGTGGAAAAGGGGGACTCCAAAATGAACAGACCTTATATTATCTGTCATATGGTAACGAGTATCGACGGCAAGGTTACGGGCGACTTTTTGTTTACTCCCGAGTGTGCCGAAGCTACAGATATTTATTACAGGATCAATCGCGAGAGAAGGACAGACGGATTTATCTGCGGTCGCGTTACGATGGAGGGAAGCTTCACGGGAGGCTTTTATCCCGATCTGAGCCGATATGAGCCCGTGCGTTGCGGCGCCGGGATAAAAACAGATCATATCGCTTTATAGAGTCGGTGCTGTGGACGAGCTGAGCTTAGTTGTTGCTCTTATAGTTGCGGGTAATGATTCAAAGCCGCTGTTTATGAATTCCGATATTATGAATTTTGAGCTTGTCCGATCTGAAAACGAAAACGGCAACGGTAACCTAATCTTGAATTACAAAAGGAAACTTAAAAATGGATTATGAATATATAGTAGTTGCGATTGCGTCTGCACTCGCAGGCATAGGCACGGGACTCGTCGGTCTGAGTGCAGCGACGGCAATGGTGCCTTTGATGATAGTTTTGTGCCCCACATTTGGAGGAGAGCACGGTGCGTATATGGCAACGGCGATCGCACTTGCAAGTGATGTCCTCGGCTCAGCGGTTACAACAGGCGTGTATGCAAAAAACAAAAAGATCGATCTAAAGCACGGCTGGCTGATGGCGGCGTGCATCATCGGTATGTGTGCCGTGGGCTCGGTTGCCGCTTACTTTACACATCAGAGCGTGCTCGGCGGATTTTCGCTGATCCTTTGCGTTGCTGTTGGTATCAGGTTCCTTGTCAGCCCGGATTCCAAGGAGCGACCCGAAAAGGATGGAAAGGTGAAGCTTACGGCAAAGGAGATCGCTGTGTCTTTGTTCTTTGGACTTACCATCGGCTTTGGTACGGGATTCTTCGGCACGGGCGGCGGTATGATGATGCTTATTGTTTTTACCGCAATGCTCGGTTACGACCGAAAGACCGCCGTTGGAACATCCACCTTTATTATGACGTTCACGGCACTTATCGCATCGATCAGCCACATACTTATTGAGCCGACAATTATTCTTGAGTGTTGGGATCATCTGCTGATCGCCATCGTAGTTGCTACATTGTTTTCTCTCGTCAGCGCAAGATTTGCCAACAAGGTCAAAGGAAAGGTCGTCGGATATGTGACGGGTGCAATTTTACTTGTCCTCGGTCTTTCTATGATCGTTATCAACAGTCTTGAAAAGATCAATACTGCTCTTTTACTTGAATATCTGAAGGTGCTTGGCATTTACGTGGGCTACATTGCCGCACTTGCCGCTGTGTTGATTGTTGTTCGCTTTACCACCAGGGTGCCTGACTACATTTTCAGAAAGCTCCTTCATTTCGTGGCGTTCACTTCTATACTTCCGTTAGTACTCTCAACGGATATTTGGTGGATAGCGGTTGCGGTCGAGGTCTTGTTTTTAATACTTGTTATTGCCGCGCTGAAATTTTTCGAGCGTTTTTCCTTCTATAAAAAACTATTTGTAGAGAAGGGCAAGCATGAGGTGATATTCAGCTTTGTCGGACTCTTTGGATTAATGACGCTTCTGATAGCCATCTTTTGGGGCTGCCTTGGTGCGGAGCATCTTTATATAGCGGTAGGCGCTATTATGGCGTGGGGGCCGGGTGACGCGGTTGCCGCTATTGTCGGAAAGAAAATGGGAAAGCATAAGCTTAAAGGCAAGTATATCGAAGGAACAAAATCTGTCGAGGGGAGTGTTGGCATGGCGATCACGTCGTTTCTATGCCTGTTACCGGTACTTCTGTTTATGTCTCTGCTTCCTTGGTACACGTCGGTGATCTTTGCTTTAGCCATCGCGCCCGCGGCGTCGCTTACCGAGTTGTTTACCAAGGGCGGATGGGATACCGTCACAGTTCCTGCGGTAGTATCGCTGATCCTCTCACTGTCTATGCTGTGGGGGTGATATATCATGGCTAAATATAAGATCAAAAAAGAATTCTTTCCGTTTTCACATTTCACGCCCCCCATCAGTGAGAAGTTTCTCGCTATGTCGGTGCCGCATATGAAAACACCGAAATACATATGGGGGGACAAGGAGCTTGACGTTAGCCGCCACGAGATCGAAAGCTACGACGGCGAGAGGATCGAGTGCTTTTTGATGTCGCCCAAGTCATTGGAAAATAACGCCCCTTGCCTCATCTATATTCACGGCGGCGGATTCGTGCTTGCGGCGGCAGGGTATCACTACAAGAACGCCATGCGCTACGCAAAAGAGGTGGGATGCAAGGTCGTTTTTGTAAATTACCGCCTTGCTCCCGAGAATCCTCATCCCGTATTCTTTGAGGACTCTTATGCCGCCATGTGTTGGGCTTACGATCACGCAGAAGCCCTCGGCATCGACATCTCTCGTATCGGCATCGGCGGTGACAGCGCAGGTTCAACGCTTGCCGTAGGCGTGTGCATGATGGCAAGAGACAGAAAGCATCCGATAAAGTTCGCTTTTCAGATGCTTCCGTATCCGTTTCTCGATATGCGTAATAACAGCGAGTCCTGTAAGAAATTCACCGATACGCCTATGTGGAATTCTACGCTGTCAAGTCGTATCGCACCGATGACAAAGGTAGATAGGAATGATCCAAGCTACGTCTATTATTCGCCCGTGGAAGCCGAGAGCTTTGAAGGTTTGCCGCCTGCATATATTGAAACGGCGGAGTTCGATTGCCTCCACGATGACGGAATTCTGTACGCCGAGAAGCTCCGCCGGGCGGGTGTCGAGGTCACGCTCAACGAGACCAAAGGCACGATGCACGGCTTTGACATTATGCAAAAAGCACAGACCACCAAGGCGGCACTTGCGGAGAGAATCGAATTTATGAAAGAAAGATACTACTCGGAGAGTAAATAAAGGTTTTGCGAGGTCTTATTAAAAAATGGGAAGCTTATTATTGGCACTTATATACGTATGCTTTATCAGTCTCGGCTTGCCCGATTCGTTGCTCGGGTCGGCTTGGCCTGTCCTTCATACAGAAATAGAGGTACCTCTTTCGTTTGCGGGTATCGTGTCCGCGACCATTTTTGTCGGTACGATACTGTCAAGCCTCTTCAGCGATAAGCTGCTGCACAGATTCGGACCGGGAAGAGTTACTGCGGTCAGCGTTGCGATGACGGCTCTCGGTCTGTTCGGGTTTTCTGTCAGCAACAGATTCTTTATGCTGATACTGTGGGCGATCCCCTATGGACTCGGCGCAGGCGGTGTTGACGCGATACTCAATAATTACGTCGCTTTGCATTATAAGGCGCAGCATATGAGCTGGCTCCATTGCATGTGGGGAGTGGGAGCGTCGATAAGCCCTTACATTATGAGCTTTGCGCTCGTAAGCCTCGAAAGCTGGAATTACGGCTACCTTATCGTTTCGGTCATCCAGGCAGTCCTCTCGGTCATCATATTCATCAGTATACCCCTCTGGAAAAAAGGAAGCTCTGAAGAGCGAGAGAGCGGGGAAGGATCCTCATCAAAGCCGCTGTCTTTTGCCGAGATATTTGCGATCAAGGGCGCGATAGCATGCTTTCTGATGTTCTTTTGCTATTGTTCGCTCGAGCTTTCCGCCTCACTGTGGGCAAGCACGTACCTCGTGCAGAAATGGGCGTTCACACCCGAGGACGCGGCAGGATACGCGAGTATGTTCTACCTCGGACTCACGTTCGGAAGATTCATAAACGGATTCCTCGCAATGAAGCTCGGTGACCGCTTCCTTATACGCATGGGCTCTGCAATAGTAGGAGTGGGTATTATATCTATGCTCATACCCTTCAGCGCAATATTTTCACTTATCGGCTTTGCCGTGATCGGACTCGGATGCGCCCCTATCTACCCATGTATTATCCATATGACACCCGACGTCTTCGGAAAGGACAGATCGCAGGCGATGATAGGAGTCCAGATGGCGTTTGCATATATCGGATTTCTGCTTATGCCACCCCTCTTCGGTTTTATAGCCGAACGCATCTCAATATCTCTCCTCCCCGTTTACTTGAGCATATTCCTTATCATGATCTTTGTAATGCATAATATAGTCATAAAAAAAGCGGAAAAGAGCGAGGGGAAGTAAGAATTATCAGATTATAAATATCATCGATCATGTATAAAAAAGCTCCTGCCGTGGAAAATACCATGGCAGGAGCTCTGCTTTTTTGCACTCTGACGCATCATCTTCAATGTTTTTGATTACACTACTCTCAAACACACCACCATCATGCCCACAGTTACCAAGAGTTTGAGTCCCTTATTAAATTACACTACTCTCAAACGCTGTTACCGCTTGGTGAACTCGCAGAGGCGTTTGAGTCCCTTATTAAATTACACTATTGATTTTTCTCCTTTAAGTATATCCGCAAGCACCGACCAGTCGTAGACGGCCTTCAGCACTTTGATGAATTCGGCATCCGATTCGTCTATTGACTGCATTACAGCGTTAAGATCTTCATCCTTCATTTTGAGGGCAATTGATTTTTTCTCAAGCTCTGCATATTCATCTTTTCCAAACAATTTTTGGAGAGATATATTGTCCGATCCGCAAAGCAGCTTCAAGACAAGCGTGTAGTTGTATTCGTAGTTCTCGCCGATCTCTTTCGGAGGCTTCCCTCCGTCGAATAACTTTTCAGCAAGAGCTGCGGTTTTCTTACTGATGCCGAGCTTTTTTTTAAGCTCTTTTTCAACGTCAACAGAATTGACACCGTCTATCCACGGCAATGGGCGGCCTTCACGCGCTATATGCTCGTTGAGTCTTTTCCAAACCTCGTCAAAAGCTATAACGTCCTCTATTTTATGCTTGTCCACCTCGCTGAGAAAATGTCCTCTGTGTGCAACCAGCCAAGCGCATGCTATATATACAAGTCTTACGTCGTGAGGCTCGGTGCTTTCCATAAGCTCTTTGATCAGATGGTGAATGGTAGGATATTTTTTTGTGTATTCTTTTTGCTCGTCATATGAGCCGAAAAGCCTTATTTTCTGATCGTTGCTTTCCGGATAGAGATAGCTTTCCTTTATCCTTTTGAAGAAGCCATCATCAACCTTTGATACCTCTCGCGCAAACAGTTCCATGAGAAGCTTTACTCTGTGCTGCCTGCGGTCAAGTCTTCTGCGCGCTGCGCGGAATGATCTTCTCTTGTTAGCAAGCTCTGCTTTATCAAAAAGAGTTACACCCCACATAGGCTCGCCGTTGTGCTTGCAAAGATCGTATTTCTCGTCGGTTACCGCATATCCTACAGAATCTGTACCGATATCAAGTCCAACATAATAATTTTCATTTTTCATATTGACAAACCTCTCTTTTTGTGTTATAATATCATTGTAGTTTATGTCCCTTAATAAATTACACTACGAGTTCAAATAAAAGAATCCTCGTATTCTCAAATCGTCGGTGTTATGCCGATCGCACAGTGTGTGCAGAAATGACCTCTTCGGGGGTCTTTTCTTTTTTGAATATTTCACTTTGTATATATTATAACATACTTTTTTGTCAAAATCAATAGATTATTATAAGTATAGGATAAATTTTTCAATAAAGAGTAAATACAGCTTATCGACACGACCTTAATTATCATAGAATAGTGTGTAAAAACCATCCTGTCCGAGGAGCATACCTCGTGATAGGATGGTTTTATTGAATGTACTGTTTGCTTACCCTCGTCAACCCACTATTTTTTCCTCCCCCTCGTAGCCTCAAAGCTTGCGTTAAGGAGAAAATGCACAACGTCGCTTGGGGCATCCGAGAGGATCACAGAGACCCAGTGCAGTTTGTTCATATGGTATGCGGGATATACTCCGCTTGAGGCGTCGAACGCGCCGAACATTTCCTGCGGAAGCTTCAGGTTTACTACGTCTGTTATTCCGTCGCGGGACTGTCCGAGCTTCTTGCGCGCGACCTTCATTATTATGGCGTACCACTTTCGGCTGTCGGAATGCCGCAGCACTGCCGTTTCGAGATCTCCGTCAAACGGATAGTCGGGTGAGGTGTAGTATCTTTCCTTACAGTATAAAATAAGTTCTTGCCGTGTCATAGAGATTCCCCCGGTAGGTTGTTTTCTGATATAATTATAACATATTTTTCTTTTGATTGCAATAGAAAAGCCGCTTTTTCGGTATGGCGTGAAAATTAGATCAGCAAGATGCCGCGGCTATTATTTTAAATATATTTCTCCACTTGACACTTTCCCTGCGATGTGGTATAATTATTGCAGAAGCTCATGCCGAATGATGTCGAGTTGAAATAGGTACGTAAATGATATAAGTATTTCAAGGGAGAGGCAAGTATTATGACGAGTAAGGAACGCAGAGAAAAGGGAATGCTGTTTATTGCAGACGACAGTGACTGGATAGAGATGAAGAGAGCGAGACAGCTTACGCAGGCTCTTAACACGATAGACAGGTCGGATTTTGAAGGTATACGCGCTATCGTTAACGAGTTATTCGGTATGTCGGACGAGACAACCTTTCTGAATCCTCCGTTTTACTGTGATTACGGATCGAATATTGAGGTTGGGAAAAACTGCTTCATTAATTACAACTGCACATTTCTCGACAATGCGCGTATAAGGCTCGGTGACAACTGTCTTCTCGCTCCGAACGTATCTATATATACCGCAGGACACTCTATGTACCCCGATTCGCGTGCGCTCGGATATGAGTATGGAATAGAGGTTACCGTAGGCGACAACGTATGGATAGGCGGAAATACAGTTATATGCCCCGGAGTGAAGGTTGGAAGCAACGTTGTCATCGGAGCGGGAAGCGTCGTTACGAGGAATATTCCCGATTGGTCATTTGCCGCGGGAAACCCCTGCAGAGTTATAAGGAAGATAACCGAAGAGGATAAAAAATACTATTTCAAGGATCGAATGATCGACGATGAGATAAAGGAAAAGCTTACTTAACTCAAACAGGTATGGAGAAAAAATGTATGAAAAAGCTTTTGATAACCGGCTTTGAACCGTTTGGCGGTGAGGTCATAAATCCGTCCATGGAGGCCGTCGACCTGCTTTTGCCGAATATAAACGGATATGTGCTTACAAAGCTTTGTGTTCCCGTAATATACGGAGAGGCGGCAAGACAGGTAATAAGAGAGGCTGAGAGGATAGGGGCAGCCGTTATCCTATGCATAGGGCAGGCAGGCGGAAGAAACGCGATAACTCCCGAGCTTGTCGGAATAAATCTTCGCAACGCAAGTATTCCCGACCACGCCATGTATATGCCAAAGGACGAGCCTATAGAAATCGGAGGAGACGTGGCATACTTTTCGAGCCTTCCCGTACGTAAGATGGCGGAGGCGATAGCTTCTGCGGGTATTCCGGCGCGCGTCTCTTATTCCGCGGGTGCATACGTATGCAACGATCTTCTTTACAGCTTGCTTGCTCATTTTAACGGAAGCAAAACGAGGGTGGGATTCATTCACGTTCCGTATTCAAAAGAGCAGAACAAGGAGCCGTCGATGGAGCTTGGCGATATTGTAAAGGCACTTACCGTTGCGATCGAAAATATAGATCTGTGACAGGTATAAACAGCAGAGTAGGACTATGCTGCGGCGTACAGATGATATCGGGCGGGTGTATTCTACCCTCGGAATTTTCAAAGATCAAAATATACGGATCAACAGCTATGAAAACGCGTGGCGTTACTATTATAAAACGAGTGAGGTGTAATATGTTAAAAAGGCTATACGATAAAAGCAGAATATGGTTTTCGGTGACATGGATAATCGCTTACTGTGTGCTCCTTTCGTTGGGGGATTCACTATCCGGGCTTATTGGAGTTGAAAAATTGATCACACTTCCGATAGGCATACTTCTTTCGGTCGTGCTCCTTCTGTTTTTTAAGAAAAACAGACTTTTTGAGGAATACGGTATCTGCCGCTCGCGGGTGCCGGCTCGCTCTATGCTATGGTATCTGCCTCTTTTGCTTATGCTCAGCGCAAATTTGTGGCACGGCGTGACGTTGAACCTGGATCTTTCCGAGGCGGTGCTGTATATGCTCTCGATGCTTTGCGTGGGATTTTTGGAGGAGGTCATCTTCCGAGGACTTCTCTTTAACGCTATGCGCAAGGACGGGATCAAGGCGGCTATCATAGTTTCCTCTGTGACCTTCGGTATCGGGCATATTATAAATCTTGTGAACGGCTCGGGAGCAGAGCTTATCCCGAATCTTCTTCAGGTGGTATACGCCACGTCAGCCGGCTTTATGTTCGTAATGATATATTACAGGACGGGCAGCCTTATATCCTGTATATTGGCTCATGGAATCTTTAATGCTCTAAGCATATTTGCAAATGAGGGATCCGCAGGTATTACCGAGCGGGTAGTTTCCGCTGTTCTGCTCACACTTATCACTTCTTCCTATGCGGTGTATATTACTGTTTCTATGAAGAAACAAAACGCATCTCACAGTGAGAGAAAAATATATTAAAGAAAGGTATATAAAAAAAGGAAATGTATGGCAGAGATATTGACAAAAGAAAAGCTAAACGAGTGCTTATACAAGTATTATAAAGAAAAATACGGTGAGCGCGAAACAGACGTATGGTATGAACAGCCTGCGGCTAACGTATGGGTATTCAGGCGGGGAGATAAATTTATTTCACTCAAGTGTCATATACTTAACGGAACGGTTACCGAATATATTGAAGAAGCGTGATGCGGGATCGGATCTTTACACGGAGTCTTAAAGCAAATAAGAATAGTATACGTGTAAAAATCCTGAATAAGTTGCCGTTTTTCGGTTGACAAATTACAATTTATGTGTTATAATATACTTGATCGGCACACCGCTTTGGTGTGTAAAAAACAGTAAGGAGAAACAAAATGAAAACAGCAAAATTTTTATTGTGCTTGACTCTTTGTGCTCTTATGGTGCTCGGTCTTTGTTACTGTAACAATGACGATACACCTGCAGGGACAACACCGGATGCAACTACCACTACCGGTGCTGACGTCACTACTCCGACTCCCACGGTCGGACTCGACTTTGCTCTTATGGACTATGACGATTACGTTGCGACCCTCGGAGAGATCTCCGCTTCTTCCGAAACTATGAAGATAGAGGGCGACGTCCTTGAAACCAAGAAGGTCGGAACAGAAGTGATGTTCCACGCAAAGGGCGTTGGTAAGGCTAAGGTTACAGACGGAGATAAATCTGTCGAGGTAACTATCGAGAAGGCAAAGCTCAACATCGTTGTTATTATGGGTCAGAGTAACTCGGGTAACCACTTTGCAAACGCTACGTCGGATATCGCATGTCCCAAGGGTACAGCGTACTGGTGGGGCAACGGTCTCGGAACAAAGGCTAAAGAGCCTGTAGACTTTATTCAGAAGACAAAGGGCTTCCACAGCCCGCTTCTTGCTGAGCTTTACGCTCAGAGTGCTGCCGCAGGCGATCCCATAAAGAACGTTCTCGTATGGCACGAGGGCGGAAACCAGAACGGTGACGGAACAAGTAAAAACGGAAGCTCTATCTACGGTTGGGCTAAGAGCGCTACAGACGCAAGCGGAACAGACTATACCGTTCAGATGGTAAAGGATTGCGTTGCGTACTACACCGCACAGAGCGATAAGTTTGAGATCGTAAGCAAGGGCGTTTACTGGCTCCAGGGCGAAGGCGACGGCGTAAGAGGAATCGATCCCACAGAATATATGGGATGCTTCATGGCTATGTGGAACAAGCTCAAGAGCGAAGCAGGTCTTGAATACATGGCTATCATGCGTGTAAGAAAGGGCGGCGACAAGAACACCCTTAACAACGATATTGAATATTCCACAACGTCTTCCTCTCAGTTTGCTCTCGCAAACAAGTATGACGATATCTATATCGCTACTACGATTACAGAGAACTTTACAGGTGCTCCCACAACCAAGGTAACTGTAGATATATCAAAGTACATTACCCTTATGGAAAAATACAGCACAAGCGCGACCTATAAGGATACGTACGGCAACGAGGCTACATACAGCAATAAGAAGCTCACCATGCCGATGAATACTCTCTTCGGCTCGAATAACAACAACCACTACGGCAAGTTCGGTTATTCTCTTATCGCCGCAGACGCTGCGTACAATATGTATAATGCTCTTAACGTAAAGGACGCAGGCTTCAAGATACTCCAGGCTACAAGCTCGGGTAAGCCCTCTGAGCAGGTTGCTACCTCCGCAGGTAAGACTGTAGATCTCGATATTACAGAGATAGTTACAGACCTCGCATTCCGCGCTACCCCCGGTAGCCCCGCCGGAACTCTCGCAATTAAGGTAACGAGCGGAACAAAGGATATCACCAATGAGAGCGGCGTTATCAACGCTAAGGACGCTAACTACGGTTGTGTCAACGTTAAGAAGCTCAAGACTTACGACGACGTTCAGATCACGGTTACGTATACACCCAAGAACGGAACTGCAGGAACTGTTACCTACAAGATAACAGACAATAGCGTTGACCTCACAGCTCCTCTTACACCCACGTATGTTTGGGACTTCAATGAGGACCTCTATGCACGCGACAGCGCAGGCAATAAGGTAAACGCTTTCCTCGAAAAGGCTCTTCAGGGATCCTACAAGATCGAGGGCGGTATGCTCAAGACAACAAAGGCTCAGCTTGAAATAGCAAGAATTATCGAGTTCAAGAATGATAAGAACTGGAGCATCGAAATAAAGTTCGGTGATATGACAGGCTCTAACGGATTCATTCTCGCCTCGAAGATAGATAACGTAGTAGGAAACAAGGCACTCTCTTACAGAGGCGGTAAGCTCAACATATCCAACTATGCTGAAGGTACCCTCGGTAAGGGATACTACAACTATGCATCCTCAGAGGCTGCGATCACCTCCGGCTGCGTAATGAAGCTTGTAAATACCTACGACGCTGCTACAAAGAAGAGTGTACTGAGCCTCTATAAGGACGGTGTTCTCGTTGTTGCAGACGTTCAGCAGGGAACAGGCGACTATAACGGCGGAAGCACGGGTATGGCAATGGGCGATCATCCCCTTGATTCGAACTTTGATCTTTCATACCTCGGATGCTCTAACAGCTCCGGATCCTTCCTCCTCACAATGCAGATAGACTACATCAAGATAGATACGGCTAACTGATAACTGATAACGGGCGGTCTGATAAAAATCGGACCGCCCGCTTCTTTTTTTCTTGACAAAAATGGGCTGATGTGATATAATAGATTAAAGACAATAATTTTTTGGGAGGATCTCCTATGAAAACAGATTCCGTATTCAGTAAAGAACAGATAGCCACACGTTTTTACAGCAGCGTGCGCTCGGAGACAGAGCTTGAGGAATTCTCTTATGACGAGGCGCTTATGCGGGAAAGCTTTTATTTCGGTGATATGGACGACGAGGGCAACTTTGTAATAAAGCATCACAGTCATCAGGAGAAGGGAAGCAAGCCGGATCCGGATACCTTCTGCATCCTCGGGAAGATCACCGACAGAGAAGGCGGTTCTACCATAGAATATACTGTCGAAAGAATACAGTTCCGCTTTGAGATGTGGATAGCGTGGATGGCGGTATCTGCTATACTCTTTCTTCTTACCGTGTTCAGAGAGCCCTTGGCGGGAATCGTGCTCCTTGTGATCATGTCGTCGGCAATCGCTCTCGGAATACTGAATCCCTTTGAAAAAAAGAAGATAGTAAAGCTTCTGAAAAACATAATTACCGATTAAACGTTAAATGAATCGATAATTCAATTGAAAGCCCCAATGCTTTGGTCTGTGCCGTTTGCATCAGGGCTTTTGTTTTTTAATAAAAGTACTCATCTTCGCCAATACTAACTGCGGAGGTGATAGAAATAGAATCACTTTGGACAAAAGAAACTAAAGCCCCGCGCTTTAAAGCACTTGAAGGTGACGTAAAAACAGACGTTCTTATAATAGGCGGTGGAATAAGCGGTATCCTTTGTGCATACTCGTTTACGCAGGCGGGTGTTGATTGCGTTTTACTTGAAGCGGAAAGAATATGCGGTAAAACAACAAAAAATACTACGGCAAAGATAACAGCCTTACACGGAGCGATATATAACGGGATCATAAAAAGATACGGACTCGATACGGCGCGTCTGTATTATGAAGCAAATCAAAGAGCGATTGAAAAATACAAGCATATGTGTAAAAGCATTGATTGCGATCTTGAGGAGAGAGCGGCTTACGTTTATTCGCGCTCGGATAAAAGGAAAATAGAAGATGAGGCGGAGGCACTTTTGCGGATAGGATGCAAGGCGGAGGTGAGCCATAATACGGAGCTTCCGTTTGATGTCGCTGGAGCGGTACGTATTGACGGGCAGGCACAGTTCGATCCTCTTAAATTTCTTTATGCCGTGGCAGGAGGGCTTCACGTATATGAAAATACAAGGGTCATAGAGGTAAGAGACAATATCGCTGTTACGGATAAAGGAAGAGTAAGCGCAAAAAGAATAATAGTCGCTACCCATTTTCCGTTTATAAACAAGCACGGAGCATATTTTCTCAAGCTGTATCAGCACCGCTCCTACGTTCTTGCGCTTAAAAACACAAAAAGAATAAACGGCATGTACGTAGACGAAAATGAGAAGGGGCTTTCCTTCCGCCAGAGCGGAGACCTGCTTCTACTCGGTGGAGGAAGTCACAGAACGGGTAAAAGCGGAGGAAGCTATAACGAGCTTTACGCATTCGCAAAAGAGTATTACCCGAACGCCAAAGAGGTGTGCAGATGGGCAACGCAAGACTGTATGTCTCTTGACAATATACCCTATATCGGACTTTACTCGAAAGCTACACCGAGCCTGTACGTGGCGAGCGGATTTAACAAGTGGGGAATGACATCAGCTATGCTCGCCTCGGATATTCTGTGCGATATGATACTCGGAAAGAAAAACGAAGCGGAAGAGGTTTTCTCTCCGCAAAGAAGTATCCTCCATCCAAAGCTCCTGATAAATTCCGCAGAATCTGCCTTAGGACTTATAACACCTACAGTGCCGAGATGCCCACACCTCGGGTGTGCGCTCAAATATAACAAAGCAGAGCACTCTTGGGATTGCCCGTGTCACGGCTCTAGGTTTTCCGAAGACGGACGGCTTATAGATAATCCCGCAACAGAAGACAAAAAAGCTATGCACTTGAAGAAAAAATAAAATAGCCGTCTCACGTGTAAGTGAGACGGCTGATTTTTTATTTATCTGTTGAGAATAAGCTTTGTAAGCTCGACCGGATCAACTATCTTGCCGTCCTTATATACGCGCATGTTACCCGAAGCGATCTCGTCTATGAGAATTACCTCGTTGTTGTTGTATCCGAATTCAAACTTGATATCCCAGAGATCGAGACCTATAGACTTGAGGTCGTCGGCAACTATCTTTGTGATCTTGAGTGTCTGCTCCTTCATGCTTTCAAACATCTCGGGAGACATAACACCGAGAGCGGCAAGACCTTCGCCTGTTACGAGCGGGTCGCCCTTCGCGTCATTCTTGAATGTGCATTCAACGTATCCGCCCTTGAGAGGTGTTCCGTCAGCTATGTATTCACCGTATCTGCGGATAAAGCTTCCCGTAGCTACAAGACGGCAGATGACCTCGAGACCGTGACCGAATACCTTTCCGGGGAGGACCTCCATTGTTGCATCCTCAACGTTTGCGCTTACGTAGTGTGTCTTTATTCCCGCCTGCTTTAAAAGCTCAAAATAGTGAATAGAGGTCTGAAGATTTGCTTTTCCTATACCCTCAATAGTGAGACCGACCGTGTTTTCGCCCGGATCAAACACACCGTCTTTTCCGGTGCAATCGTCCTTGAACTTGAGCATTACGTTGCCGTTATCAAGAGAATAAACGTCCTTTGTTTTACCTTCGTAAATCTTTTTCATACTGAAAAACTCCTTTTAGGCTTGAAAAATAGATTTTTAGACCGGGTTATGCTGCGTTTTGAAAAGCAAAAACATTCCCCATAATAACACTAATATTATATCACATTTCGCTTGAAATTTCAATAGGGAAACGCAAATTTTTTAAAAAAAGTTGCGGGAGGCAGACCTCCCGCAGGTGTTTGGTTCTTAGTTAAGCGATATGCAGCCTTGGAACACGTTCTTGACGAATTTTATATTCGAACGAAGTCCCGATACTTTTTCAAGTGCTATGCAATTGTAGAATGCGTAATCGCCTATCGACTCAAGAGATTCGGGAAAAGCTATTTCCTTAAGGGCCGTGCAGTTTGAAAATGCACGAGTGCCTATTTCCTTAAGCGTGCTCGGAAGAATGATCTCTTCAAGATTAGGGCAGTTTGCAAGATAGAAATCAGGTATCTTATCTACTCCTTCCGGGATAACTATCCTTTTGAGTCCCGGGCAGGATATTTGAGAGTTGGGTACTAAATTTATTCCTTCCTCAAATATGATCTCCTCGAGATTTGTACATCCGGCAAACGGGGTTGTCTCGATTTTTGTGACGGATGCAGGAATAGTTATCTCTTTTAAAGCCGTGCAGTTTTCAAATGCACGAGTACCTATTTCCTTAAGCGTGCTCGGAAGTGTGACAGACTCAAGTGTGGTACAGCCGCTGAATGCGTTATTTGAGATCTTTTCTATTCCCTCGGGGATAACAATGCTTTTGATTCCGGAACCTGCTGCTATCCACATGGGTATTGTTTTTATACCTTCCTCAAATACGATCTCTGTGAGATTTGTACATCTGATGAACGGCCCTCCCTCAACTCTTGTTATGCTTGCGGGAATTACTGCGCGTTTCAGCTCTGTGCAGTTTCCGAATGCTTCGTCTCCTAAGCACCACACGCTATCGGGAATAACTATTTCGGTTATTTTTGTGTTGGCAAATGCATACCAGCCGATATATTCGAGGTTTTCCGGGAGAACTATATTCGTAATTCCGGAACTGTTAAATACGCCATAGCCTATATCTTTAAGAGTACTCGGAAGCTTTATTTCCTTGAGAGAGATACAATCAGAGAACGTTCCTTCGTCGAGGGTTTCAATTCCCTCGGGAAGATTGATGCTCTCAAGCTTTTCGCATCCTCCGAATGTTCCGAACAGATTCTTTATACCGGAGCCTGCGGCGAGGGTTACCTTTTTGAGTTCATCATTGCCAGCGAAAGAATAAGTACCGAGCAGCGTATTTCCGCTCGTTATAACGAGTTCTTCTATTTTGCAGTTACAGAAAGCCTCCATGCCTATAGTTTTTATATGATCGGGGATTACAAGCTTTCCGCCGATTGCTGTGTATTCGAAAGATCTGAATCCGATCGTATCAAGATGATCGAAGTTAACTTCTGTAAGCGAAGGACAGTATGAGAATGATCCGATTCCGGAGTTTTTGATATTCTCTGCAAGTGTGACCTTCTTTAAGCTCTGACAGTTGCAGAAGGCCCATTCCGGAACCTCTTCCATATCTATAAGCAGGGTGAGTTCTGTTATAAAGTTGTTGCCGTAGAATGCTCCATTTCCGAGATGCGTTATCTGCTTTGGAAGCACCAGGGCTCCGCTTATATTTGCTTCAGAGAAGGCAGAGTCGCCTATTTTGGTCAGAGACGCTGTCATAGGGACTTTGGTAAGACCGCTTTCGCTGAAGGCTCTCTCACCGATCTCGGATATATTATCGGGGAGGGATACCTCGGTAAGACTTCCGCACGACGCAAACGTATGCTCGGGGATAACGGTTATCTTTCCTTTTTCTATGGTAGCCTTCTTCAGTTGGTCGGCACCCTCAAATATTCCGACCCCGAGATATTCCACTGCGCCCGGAACGGTTATTTCCTTCAAGCTCGCACAAGTGAACGCACTGTCTCCTATAGCTATAAGCGAGCTTGGCAGGCTTATGCTTTCAAAGGCGCAGAACTTGAATGCGTTTTTATTGATAGATTTAAGTCCGCTCGGTAGCGTTATCGAAGATAATTTGTCGCAGTATTCAAACGCGGCTTCCTCGATTATTGTTACGCCGTCGGGTAACTTTACCGATTCGAGTGAATCGCAGTAGCTGAACATATATGCAGGTATTGACTCGAGCGTGCTCGGAAGAGTGACGTTCTTTAGCGAACGGCAGGTCATAAATATTCCTTTTCCGATGCTTTTGACCGACTCGGGAATACTGATCTCCTTCAGCGACGTGCATCCCTCAAATGCGTAGTCACCGATAACCTCAAGCGTGTTCGGTATAGTTATATTCTCGAGACCCTTGCAGTTTTTAAATGCTGATATTCCTATACTTTTTACTGTATCGGGAAGAATTATGCTCTTCAGAGATTCGCAATTTGCGAAGAAATTTTCGGGTATAACTGTTATGCCGTTTGGGATAGAGAGGCTTTCCACCGACTTTCCGGAGAAGAAATTCGGCTCAATTTTAGTTACCGTAGCGGGGAAATCTATATTTTTGAGATTGTCACATCCGAGGATGAGGTTTGCTTTAAGCTCTGTTATACCGTACGGAAACTTTATGCTTTCAAGCTTTTTGCAGTTTGAAAACGCATACTCACCGATAAAATTCGGATTCCTTTCAATCACGATGCGTATCATATTTCCTTCTGCAAATGCGTGCCATCCTATATTCTCAATGTTTGACGGTATGGTGAGATCGGCTATTGCAAGAGAACCGCTGAACGCACTGTTACCTATTGAGTTCAAGCCTCCTCCGAGATCAAGCGAGGTAATGCTCGGACCGTCAAGATCGGTGTTGTTTCTGAAGGCTTCGCTTCCTATCGTCTTCAGTGAGGACGGGAAAGATATCTTCTTTAGCTGTGCACCCGAAAATGCACGCGTTTCTATTTCTTCAATGCTGCTGTTTATCGTAAGCTCATGCAGAAAGCTATCCATAAACACTTCCTGTGGAATAGTCTTTACGTTTGCGTCAAAAGTAAGATAGAGAAGCCCCTTTACGCCCTTGAATGCAGCATTTCCGATATGAGTTACAGAGCTCGGTATGGTGAAATGTGTGGGGAGATGACAACTCTCAAATGCATTGTTACCGATATACGTAAGATTTTTGGGTATCGTTATATCGTTTGAAAATGAACACTGTTTGAATGCAGAGTCGCCGACGTATGACAAACCATCGGGGAGATTCCTGATGGTCAGCATTGTGCAATCACTGAAGGCATACTTTCCAATGTGTGTTATACTCTCATTTATAATAGCGCTTTCAATAGACGAGCACCCGGCGAAAGTATAATCATTTATGATATTTAAATTTTCCGGAAAAGTCTTCAGATTCCTACAGCCGTAAAATGCGTATTCTCCGGCAGAAGCTATGCTGTTTGCGTTACTTATAGATTGAAGCGAGCGGCAATGTTCGAACGCAAAAGCACCTATTTCTATCGGGCTTTTACTCAATACTAGCATTTTCAGATTTTGGCAGTAGGAGAAGGCAGCAGTATCTATCTTGGTTACTGTGGAGGGAATACTGATCCGGTCGATCGGTAGCATATTTGCAAATGCTCTTTCTCCAATCACGGTTACGGGCAGATTGTTGTACTCATTGGGGATAATAATATTTGCATGATTTTTATACGCCCCTATTCCGATTACAGTATACGATTTTCCGTCGGCGTTAAGGCTGTATGCGAAATTGTTGTCCTCGGCACCGCAGACGGTACATTTGTTGTTTACAAAGTTATGTTCACCGGTAGCAGGCAGTATCTCGCATTCCGTGATAACAAGACCGCAGTGAGCACAGTATGCGCCTGCACTTGTTCCCGGGGTTCCGCAGGTCGGTGCCTTACCGGGATCGTCTACCGCTACGTGCATTGTTATCGGAAGCTCCTCGCGCTCGGTCTCACCGCACTCGCAGGAGCGTATGCGTTCACCGACGTGCTGACAGGTGGCTTCTATAGAGACAGTCCACTCGCCAAACTTATGGACGTGGGATCCGTTGCCTCCGAGCATTTTAGGAAGAAAAACGAATAATGCAGAGGCAACGAGTATAAAGCTTGCCGCGATGCTTCCGTATCTTAAGAGAAGGGGAGTGTTGGCTCTTTTTCGCGGGGCGGCTTCTTTTATAAACTTTTCGTCTATGTCGCCGAGCTTTTCGATGAAATCCGAATTTTTCATACTGTTATATCCTCCTTACTTAGAAATTCACGCAGCTCGTTGCGTGTACGCATAAGGATCATTTTGACATTTGCCTCACTCATCGAGAACTCCTTCGCTATCTCGCTTACGGGAGACAGGTACCAATATCTCTGCATAAAAATGATCCTTTTCTTTTTACTGAGGCCCGAGAGAAAGCGTTCTATCGCGTCCTTTAGTACAATATTGTCCAGAATATCCTCGTTGTCTGTAAGCATGTGTTCTACCTCCTCGAGCACAACGTCATACTCTCCACCTCTCTTGTGGGCGCGCTTGCTCTTTATACGGTTGAGTGAAAGGTTCCTCGTTATTTTTGCTATGTATGCGGCGAGAAAATGAGGTCTGTTTGGCGGAATCGAATTCCACAGAGCAAGATACGTGTCGTTAACGCACTCCTCAGAGTCCTCCCTGTTTTCAAGAATTCTGTACGCGATACTGTAGCAGTAGGCACCGTATTTTTTAGTTGTCTCTTCTATTGCCGCTTCAGAACGGTCGAAGAAAAGTCGTATTATAGCTTTGTCGTCCATTATGCCCTCCGTTACCGTAAATTTTTCCTCTCACTTATATAGACAACTTTTTTGTGCAGAAGGTAACAGCAAATCCAAATTCGGTGATAAAATTATATCATTTTTTTCTCTGCGTGTCAATAGCGCGTTTTTAATATATTTATAACGCCTATGTCTTTTTTGGCGATCATGTGCTTCGGTACGAATTTACTGTACAATATGACGAAAAAACATAAAAACTATTGACATTTATTTGAAAGTATGATATAATAGAATCGAATAGTTATACTGTTTTTTTGTTTGTATATTACAAGGATCGGAGTAGAGACGATGTCAGGTGTAAATATGATCTTTTCGCCGTCAGCGGCAGATATATCTTTTTTCGGATCACCGTCAAACGGTGCGCTTTTCTCATTTTCGGACGTCGTTTCCGTGATTGGTATAATAGGTGATTTTCTTGTTTCGAGAGTCGCTATGTGCATAGCTATAATATTTTCCGTAGTCTTTACTCTCGTGCTTATGAGCGCAGTTAAAAACAGGCTTCTTATCGGAAACGTTTTTTATCTTTCCTCGGGCAGGGGAAAGGGTTCGGACAAGGCTCAGCGAAAGCAGGGAAGGAACCGCTTCTACAAGCTCAACGAGGTGGATGAAAAGATGAAGAAATACGCAACTCCCGAGGCAGAGAAGGGACTGACCCTTGAGGAGATGTGCGAAAGATTCAGGAACTTTGCGGCAACGCGCGGACTCTACTACGATATAAACGTTATACGGTCTTTTATAGCATCCCTCAGTGTAACGAGGCTTATAATAATGCAGGGAATATCGGGAA
>SVRJ01000077.1 GCA_015064885.1 Oscillospiraceae bacterium | reverse complement strand
CGCCTTCATAGCGAGAGTTCCTTCTCTTGTGGCTTCACCCCAGTGTACCGTTGCTGTTGATGAAAGGCTTTTTCTTCCCGCAAATCTGATTATCTCTTTATTTACCTTGAGGGCGTCATCATATATTTTGTGATATTCCGCACTCGCATACGGTTTTGCGGGATGCTCTGCATTTGCGTGAAAGGAGAGCCTGAGCCAATCCGAGTTTTCTTCCCATTCGTCTTTGAATTTATCCGTCATCATGGATAGATTGAAATACTCTCCCTTATGAGAAAACCCGGGCATGTCATCCGTCTCGTAAAAGAGGTTAACGTCTACGCAAGCGCCGTAAAGATCGTGCGCTTTTTTATATACCGATAAATACGGATCGTTGAAGATGGAGGTATATTCCTCTTTTTTTTCGTTGATATTGCGGAGAAAGAGAATATTGTCATCCGTAGATATGCGGAACTTTTTGTTTGCTTCGGGTATATAGTAGGCGTGTATTTCTTCACACACCCTTCCGTCGCAGGATATTGAAAATGTGTTTTTGCCCTCACGTATCTGTACGCTTGCTTTGTATAAGCCGTTTATCGCGGAAGCCTCTACCCCGTTTACCGTGAGCTTTTTTCCTTCCTCGGAGGATATTATAACCTCAGTGAAGAGAATACCACCATCTGCGTATACGTCGCTTTTGCCAAGAAAATCTCCGTCTATGGGGAATATAAATTCAATGCTTTTCATAACAGTCTCCTTGGTCGGTATTATGCCATATTATTTTATCATAAAACCTATAAGGTGTCAACACTTTTTTTGAAAAATAAAAAGAGGCGGAATGATTTCCGCCTCAAAAGGATATCAGGAAGCAAAGAATCTTGACAGAAATTCTTTGGTCCTTTCGTTTTTGGGATCGTTGAATATTTCTCCGGGAGTTCCGCTCTCGAGAATTATTCCGTCGTTCATAAAGAGAACTCTGCTTGAAATATCTCTTGCAAACGCCATTTCGTGAGTTACCACGAGCATAGTGTATCCGCTCTGCGCGAGATCCTTTATAACTGTGAGGACCTCACCGACCATTTCGGGGTCAAGAGCACTCGTCGGCTCGTCAAATAAGATTATTTCGGGATTCATCGAAAGAGTTCTCGCTATAGCTACACGCTGCTTCATACCGCCCGAGAGCTGTTTCGGCTTTGCGTTTATGTAGGGAAGCATACCAACCTTTTCAAGATATTCGAGAGCTATCTTTTTTGATTCTTCCTTGGAGCGCTTGAGCACCTTCATCTGCCCTATCATACAGTTCTTGAGAACCGTCATATTGTTGAAGAGATTGAACTGCTGGAATACCATTCCTACCTTTGCTCTGTACTGCGCGGTGTTGACGTCCTTGTCAAAAACACTCGTTCCGTGGAATACTATATCGCCTGCGGTAGCCTTTTCAAGAAGGTTGATACAACGGAGTATAGTACTCTTACCGCTTCCGGAGGAGCCTATTATACTGATGACCTCGCCCTTTTCGACAGAGAAGCTGATGTCCTTCAGTACCTTGTGATCTCCGAATGCTTTTTCAAGATGAGATATATTGAGTATAGTATCAGCCATTTTAGTTACCTCCCGTCTTTATTTCAGCCGTTGAGGATGACTGAGAACCGAAAATAGTATAGCTGTCGGAACCGTCCATCTTCTTTTCGAGAAGTCTGAGTATGCGCGTTACGGTAAACGTAAGAACAAAGTAGATGATAGCGCATATAAGATATGCGGGAACGAACTTTGCATATGCTCCGCCTGCCATTTTTGCCATAAACATAAGCTCAGTAATTGAGATGACGCTGAGGACCGAGCTGTCCTTGATGTTTACTACGAACTCGTTACCGATAGAGGGCATTATGTTTCTTATCGCCTGGGGGAGAACTACGTTCGTCATAGTCTGCCAGTGTGTCATTCCTATTGCGTGAGCACCCTCAAACTGTCCCTTGTCTATAGATATGATACCGCCTCTGACTATTTCCGCCATATAAGCTCCGGTGTTGAAGGAGATGATTATTATAGCGGAGACGAGGACGGGAACCTTCAGGCTGACAAATATACTGTAGTGAATTATGAGAGCCTGAACGAGCATAGGTGTTCCTCTGATCACTTCAACGTATACGGAGAGAATAAGGTTTACTATACGCATGGCGACTCTTTTTACGATATTGTCGGTGGAGTCTACCGGTATCGTGCGCACCATAGCTATGAGAAGTCCGATAATAAAGCCTATTACTGTACCCGTAAGCGCCATAATGAGAGTGCTTCCCGCACCCTTTAAAAACTGGACTCCGTATTCGGAGCCCAGCTTGATTATCCAGTCAAACGTTGTCATTTACAGTTCCACCCGTAAATTATTCCTCGGAAGGCTGACGCGAGATGGCAGCATCCATGAGAGCTTCCTTCTCGGCCTTTGTAAGAGAAGAAACTACCTTGTTGATCTCTGCTGTGAGGTTACTGCCCTTGCGTACGCCTACAGAAATAGAGGATTCTGCGGGGTCACAAGTAAAGCCCTTGCCTTCAGCAAATTCAACGTACGTGAATTCGGGGTTGGAAGCAACAGCGGAAACAGCACCCGGCTTTTCGCATACGTAACCGTCGATAGCACCGCTTGCGAGAGACTGAATGAGTGCGGAGAAGTCAGCGAGAGCGGTTTCCTTTGTAACGCCTGTTATCTGGTCGATAACGTCGTAGTGGAAGGTGTTGAGCTGACCTGTGATCTTAGCACCCGAGAAGTCCTGAATGCTTGTTGCGGAAGCGTAAGGTCCGTTGTTCTTGACGACCATAACGAGGTTACTGTCGAAGTATGTATCAGAGAAGTCGATGCTGAGCTTTCTCTTTTCGGTGGGGCTCATGCCTGCGATGATCATATCGATCTCGCCGGACTCAAGAGCGGGAATAAGACCGTCCCACTCAATGGGCTTGATAACGAGAGTAACGCCGATAGCTTCAGCAACCTTCTTTGCGATCTGGATATCATATCCGTCTGCATACATGCCGTTGTCGAGCTTTACGGTATATTCGTTGGATTCAGCCTGTGCCCAGTTATAGGGAGCGTAAGCACACTCCATGCCTACTACGAGAGTACCCTTTTCCTTGACGTTTTCAAGGTCTTTCTCAGCGCCGGCCTTGCCGCAAGCGGCAAAGGAGAGGAGCATCGTTGCCATGAGAGCAAGGATCATAAGTGTTGCGATAATTCTTTTCATGATAGATAAATCTCCTTTATAATAGTTTGTTAAATTAAGAAAACGGCAAAACAAAATGCTTGCCGTCAGAAAACAAAGATATGTTTTTTGAACGATAGCACTCCACGTTTACGTGACAGTTGCACGGATGTTTTCCGCACCCCCAGCAGGACTCGCTCACCCTGAGCCATGCTTCGGCAAAACAGCCTTTCACTGCCGTTCGTTGGGGAATGAGCCCCTCGCGGCGGTTAATGATCGGTTTTGCGCCTCTACCATAACAAATATTATTAATATTATATCACTAACAAAGCGGTTTGTCAATAGGTAAAGCGAATAATTTTGAAAAATATATCCGCACACCAAAAAAGAGCTGTCTCCTTGGCGTGATACTCCGTTTGGAGTATCACGCAGTTAAATCCGTCTGCGACGGATGAAATCCACCTGCGGTGGGTGAAATCGCTTCCGCGATGAAATCCTGCTTCGCAGGGAGAAGGAAGACGGATTTGATTTCA